>JAGVJV010000148.1 GCA_020050965.1 Parachlamydiales bacterium | reverse complement strand
TGCCCTTCAGTTCGCCGCTGAAGGGATCGAAAAGCCGTGGAAGATGCGCAGATCCCACACCTCGGCAAGATTTAGCACCCATTGGAAAGAACTTCTAACAGTGAAGATATAATTATTGCAAATTAATACCATTATTAGTTATAATCATTGGTATGAAACCAAGAAGCATGAGAAATCAGCCTTTTTGTAACTTCCTGAGTGCGGCACTCGCCCGCACCGTATCCTCTTTTTCAATTTTTTCTATTTTCGTGACAGTGATTCGCCGCAAGGCGAACTAAACTGTAATCTATTCTCACATCGTTTTTTATTTAGCAAACTAGAAAATTAAAAAAAATTTAATGGAGGACTTATGTCTACATCACCTGTAACACAAAAAGAACAAGGGCCTTGGGCTACCCTTAAACCCAATTTAGTACCGCCCGTTGCGGCAGCGGGAGCCATCGTTTTACCCTTTAGGGACTTCATCATAAAAAGCGCCCTGCAAAAGGGAGAACCTGCTCCAAATGTTTCCTTTCAGCAGGGAATAAAAGCGGGACTTGGAGCTGCGCCCACCGTCGGAATGATCGTCGGCTCCCAAATGGTTGTTCAGAACATGGTAGAGAAAGCAATAGCTGGAGATTCCAAGAAGGAAAGTCTATCGCTTAAGCTCCTTAGTTCTGCCATCGTTGGAACCGTTTCAGCGCCCATCTTGGCGGTCTTCAACGGAAAGACCATGGGATGGAGCATGATCGAGTCTCTACGCAAATTTTCAGCCAAGCAAGGGCTTGCCATCGCGCTTCAAGAAACAGCGTTTGTGGGCGGACTTGCTGTTGCTGATCAATTGGCAGGGGCGATGAAAGAAAAGCTCGGAGACAACAAAGCTGTCGAATATGGCGCGGCATATACGGCTGGCGCTCTCGGAAGTTTAGCTGGGCATCCGGGAAATACGGCCTTGACCCGTTGGCAAAACGGAATGCCTCTTAGCCTACGTAACTGTATGTGGGGAGCCTTAACCAAGGCACGCGGAGTAGGGCTCTTCGCAGTTCTCTACAAATTGGGTAAGGAAACCCTTAATCCAACAGTTAAGAGCCACGAATAAACCCTTTCACCGTCTAACTTGTGTTAGGCGGTGATTTGCAATGCATTGATTCGACCTTTTAGTGTCTGAACTTCCTTGGAAAAATCGCAATTTAACCCATAGCGCTCATTAAATCTTTCGAAGAATTTCAGCAGCCTTCGATGATATTCTAGGAGAGTGATTTTCGCCAGACTGCAAATTTTTGCGCTATCCTGCAAGCAATAGGTCAAAGGGCGCCGATCTAATTCTGGCAAACTCATGTAGCCGCCGATGTTGCACTCATAATCGGTGCAGTGGGGAAGGCCGCGCATGTGTCCAAATTCATGTGCAGAGATTTTCATCATGCGGATCAGACATTTTTCAAAATCTTGCATGCTTTGCTTTGGATCCCCAAAACGGGCCTTGGACCAGATGCCTACCCTGCTCATTAGGGAAGCAACGCCGAAAACAAAGTTTCTTAAGCTAGGAGTATAGAGATCTTCGGAAGTAAAGGCGATAAGATCGCATTTCTCTTTTATAGACTTCTCGATCGATGGTTTGACATTCCTTTCCATAAGATTAAGAGCCTCCTCTCCATCATATTGCCCATTTTTTCTGGGAAAGCTCTGTTCCAATTGCTTTCGTATAGAATTTTTACTTCTGGTGAGAAAAGCTGCTTTTTTTTCATTAGCACTATCTTCAGCTTCTCCTATTTTGCTTTTCCAATGGAGATCATCAAGCATTTTTAATTCATCCATTGTCAGAGTTTCTTCTCGAATCTGAACTGGCTTCTGATGAAAAACCCGCAAGAAATCTGCTGTAATATCGACGATTTTTGACTCAAACCGATCAAAGGTTCCCAGCCGTTGGATCACTAGGGGCTGTTTGTCTGGCCAAATCGTTTTATCATCCCTGAAGTAATCGTTGCAGGTCTGATTATATTCCCCGTGGGTTTCTCCAAATTTTCTCCAGGAGCCGGGAGTTGCAGGACCTAATTCGGTATCCAAATGATGGGCTCGAGCAAGTTCTTTTTTTAAAAACTCATTGAATTCCCCCTGAGAAATATTGCAGCTTGATGCTTGGTATAGCTCATCTATTTCCGGCGGGTTAACAAACAGAAAGGCAGGGAGCCTCCACTCTTCTCTCTTCCACCACTTGATGGCAAGACCAAGCAATGTGAGAGGTAGCAGAACCACAGCAGCAATTGCAGCAAAAATGCGGATTGTAATCGAGTGAACCTTCCCAGCATATGCGACTCTTAATGGCGTCAAACTTAAGTCGGCTAGCCTCAATAAAAAAGAGTTGTCATTACGGGTAACAACATCAAGATATCCAATCATGGGAAATATTATACCAAAAAAATTGATGTTGTCCAACATCCGAAAATTATTGCAAAAACACCTCTCTTAAGCTATCTTGCAGGGCATGGTTTTTCAATTGAGAGATGCTTCCGATCAACTTTTATCGCACTGGACCCGCTCGTCGAGACAGAGCGAACATTTCTTTCAGCAAACGGAAGAATTCCTCGAAGATTTAAAGTCGACATGCATCTCAGAGCGCGAATATCGGCAACTGACTCAGCTGCTCCAGCAAAAGGAGGCCGATCTGGTCTTTCGCTATTTGGAGTTGCAATTGAGACTCCGCACCTCTGAGGATCGAGATCAGCAGCACATTGCCATCGAGCTCGAAAAAAAACTCGAAAATTATCTCAAAAATGGGGACGACCCACATCTCAAGAGGGAAGTGGCTCTACGTACCATGGAAGCTGCGGTTTGCAATTGGCTCTGCTCTCTTGGCCTAGAAGCCCCGCCGCTGGCACAACAACTCGATGAAGGCAACTTTGGCTCGCAGATACGCCGCAATTTGGGACTAGCAAAGAAGGAGCAGGGATTTAAACTGGTCCAAAGCGATGCTCTGATGCTTGAAGAGCTACTCGAAAAGAGTGACTCAAGCCTCGAATACTGGAACCGGATCTGCGCTAGCTTCGAACAGCTGATTATCTGGGAGGAGACGCTAGAGGAGATTTTAAAAGGGATTCAAACCCATCCGGTCTCCCATACACTCGATCCTGAAAATTTAGAGATCCAATTGAGCTACTTCGAGACTGAGATCGGACCCTTTCACAAGCAACTCGGCAAACTGCTCCATGAAAATATCCTCGCCCCCTTCTCAGAGGTTTTCCGGGCAGCCACTTTGGGGAAATTTCGGGTAAAATTCCAAGAGATCAACAACGCCTACGGAGCCCTCAAAAACGCCCTATTAAAAGAGCCTGTCGATATCCACCTATGCTGCAGCTGTCAGTTTGGAGAAGAAGTAGGCCCCTGCTGGGACGAGAAAACCCGTCTAATGGATCTCACCCAAATCACCCCCTTTTATGCTCATAAAAAAGGATCTCAACATTCATTGCTCATCTTTACCTGCGGCGGAGGGAAAAGCCATCTCAGCGTGACGAAAGCGATGAGCGAATATGCCAAAGGTCGTTACCACATTCAGGTGGCCAACACCTTGGAAGATACCCTCGCCTCCACCGACGTTTTTAAGCGGATGCTACTCAACTTTTCGCAGGAGCGTCTCTACAACCACCTGGTGCGCAATGAGGAATTTGAATGGGTTAAGCTCCTCACCTCGGTCGGCCCCTTTTTCTTGATGATGCAGCAGGAGAGCATTGAAAAGCAGATTCGGCTTGAAGTGCTTAGGCACCATCCCGATCTGATCATCAGCTGCTTCCCCTGCCTTAATACGATGTTTCTCAATGTGGCGCGCGACCTCAATCTGCCGATCCTGATGGTAACCACCGAGCTCGACACGACCTTTTTCACAAAAGGGATGAATAACCGATCCTGCGATCTCTCCTATCCGAAATGGCGAATGACCCTAGCCTATGATACCCCCGAGATGCGCTCTAACATCGAAAAGCGGATCCCCAGCGATAAGATTAGCATCACCGGTTTCCCTGTTCGTTCGAGCTTCAATCGCTTAAGCCTCGATGCTGAAAAATCTGCGCTACGCAGAGAATTTGGCATCGGAGCCGACGACCGAGTCTTGCTGGTGATCATCGGCGGAATAGCTGGACGGGCAACAGAGAAGTATGCAGGGATCCTAGCCTCATTAAATGCGCTTGATATTGCAGAATTGACCTCAGGCGACCTACATGTCATTTGTCTTTGCGGCGACCAAAAAGTAGCCGATAATCGGGAAATGCGTTTTCGAATCAATGCGCTTCCCACCAATCAACGGCTCCATATGCATGCCATCGGCGCGATCGATGACCCGGCAAAACTGATGAGCATCTCCGACGGACTCATCACTCAACCAGAAGGGTGCACCACCAACGAAGCGCTCACCATAGGCCTGCCAATGATTTTCCACGCCCCCTTCGCCTTGATGGAATGGGAGGTCTTCAACATGGAGTTTTGCATCCAAGCCAAAATGGGCTCACGCTTCAAACCTCAATCCAATAGCGCAGTGAAAGATAAAGAGCGGCTCCTTCCCCTCATCAAAGAGGCCTTTGAGCGGCGTGCACAAAAACCAGACTTAACTTTCGAGAAAAAGGACTTTGGCAAAGAGTTTTTGAAATTAGTTGAAGAGTTGATTGGGTAGATTTTCATTTTAGGTAATAAGCAAGTGAGATTGATAAGGCAATTTTTACGGCGCCTGATAACATCAATGCATTTTTTTGATTTCGCGGTGTTGAAGTGGCTAAATATTGAGCGATTGAATATACACCAGAAATCGCCAAAGCAACACTACCAATGACACAGCAGCCGTTAAAGACATTCTGGCCATTTTCTTTTAAGTGTTTTTCTAAGGGACCTTCAATATAGTGACTCAAGATAAATGCCCCAGAACCAACGACCATTTTCGCGATGCCATATTTCAGCGAACTATCCGCTTGTCTGGAACAACCGGCTTTAAAGTTATCAAAAAAACCCCAAAGCGTAAAAACTATACCTGCTGAGCTAAACCTAAGACTTTGCATAAGCAAGATATCTTATAGAACTTTTTAATTTTTGAAAAGAGAGAACTAATTGCCTAGCTTTTCAAGAGCTATTCCCGCACCTGAAATCAGCTCAGCAACTCCAAGCAATTCGATCCCTATTTTGAGATCGGGCACATAATTACTGCAATGACCGATCATCAGAATCGGCAGCGATGTAAAGGAAAGGAGGATTGCTCTCCCATGGCAGCTCTTGTAGCAATAGCTGCGACAGCAAATGCGACTTTGAAGAGACCCTGTTTCATCGATCGTTGTTCGAGAATATTTGACATGTCCCACTCGAAAAGAGTGTTCCAGCAAAAGTGGATAATGGACTTAAGGGATGATTCATATAGTAGAAGTAAAACCGATGTAAAGGGCAGCGCCACCAATCAGGGTTGAAGCGACACCGATTCCTAAATTTTTTCTAATTTGATCAGCCCCTTGAGCTGCAGATCTAAGATGTTCGATTCCCATGTAGGCTAATAAAGGACCGCTACATCTCAAAAGTTGTGAAACATTTCGTAATAAAAAAGGCTGTACGCAAGTGGGGAAATGATAGATCGTGAAAGAAACTTGAGTTCCAAAGATTGCGCTGAGTGTGCCAAATGCAATTAGCGTATATGCCTCTTCCCTTTTTTCTGCATCTGGAAACTCATACAATCCTTTTCCAATAAACAGACAACCGATCACAGAAACAGTATTAAGTAAATTTAAATTACCTAATTGCAAGATCCCCTCACTTTTTCTTGGACTATTATATCAAAAATGGAAATTTGGAGGGATTAAAAAAATTATTTGTCGTTATTGTGATGCTTTGCAAACTGCTGGAAATAAGTACTATCTCGGATCGGATCAAACTCTTTCCCTTGGATGATGGTGACAATATTATCCAATCCCTCCTGAAAAGCGGTTTCTAACCATCCTACGGCCGGTTTAGCCTTGCCTAAAGCAGCGCAGGCCTCCGCATTACGCAGGGCGATCTCTTTGCCTTGCAGCACCTGAAAACAATCGGCGCCGATTTGCTCCACAAGCGGATAGTCTCCTACCTCAAAAGCTACTTTATGGAGGAGGCAGAGCGCTTCAGGAGGCAGCTCACTACGCAGCGGCAAGAGGAGTTCATAGGCTTCTTTAACTTTGCCTAAATCGTATTTAAGAAAGGCCACATACTGGGTTGCCATCATGTAGATCATCCCCTGCTTAGCCTCATGGCGAATGCGATCAAAGGCAAACAGCGCTTTATCTTTCTCCCCTTCTTGTAAATTGCGCTCAGCTGCAGCAAGTGCCTCTTTAAGATGAATGCTCCGGTCTTCATTGCTGAAGGATTTGAGCCGGCGGAACATATCCCAACTCTGAAAGGCGAATAGAAAGAAAAGGGCTCCGATGAGGTACTGTTGATAGAGGAAAAAAGCTAAGCTGATCAAGCCGGCGATCACCATCCCGACTATGAGGCTATAGCGAAATCCCTTCGCACCAAAAAAAGACTCGAATGCAATGCGCAAGAGCTGCCCACCATCGAGCGGCATAACAGGAATGAGGTTCAAAATCGTCCAAACTAAATTGACCCAATAAAAGAGCTTGAGAACCCCGCCCCAAAAACTCTCCGCAGGTACACCCATTGTCAATAAGATCCAGGCGATGACAAACAGCATGAACCCAAAGATCGGGCCGTTGAGGACGATGAAAAATTGTTTCCAAAAGGGAAGCCTTTCTCCTTCATGATAAGTGAGACCGCCAAGAGCGACCAGTTCTATACGGGGCTTTAGTCCGAAAAATACTGCTGTGAGTGCATGTCCCATTTCATGGACGAGGACCGACACTAGAATGACGAACATCCAAATGAGGGTGCCCATCCAGGTCCCGCTATTGAGAAAGCCGATGAGCGCTGCGGTGATCCAGAAAAAAAAATGGATCGTGATAGGAATTTTGCCTTTGATTTGAATCATTTGCTTAAGTACCTATTGCCTTTTGCATGGCCAGACCCATTTCAGCTGGAGATTCTGCCACGACGACTCCCGCTTTCTTTAGCGCTTGCATTTTTCCTTTCGCTGTTCCTTGTCCGCCCGACACAATAGCTCCAGCATGCCCCATCCTTCTTCCAGGAGGGGCAGTCACGCCAGCAACAAAAGCGGCGACAGGCTTGGTTCCATGCTTCTTGATCCATTCAGCAGCCTGCTCTTCGGCATTACCGCCAATCTCTCCAATCAGCAGGATCGCCTCGGTTTCTGGATCTTGCTCAAATAATTCTAAGACATCGATGAAATTTGTTCCATTGAGAGGATCTCCTCCAATGCCGACACAGGTCGTTTGCCCCATTCCCATTTGCGATGTCTGCCAAACTGCCTCATAGGTGAGTGTTCCCGATTTAGAGACAATCCCCACTTTCCCCTTTTTGTGAATATAGCCGGGCATGATCCCCATTTTGCATTCTCCCACTGTAATCACGCCAGGACAATTGGGGCCGATCAAACGAGATGTTTTGCTCATGCTCATCACGCGGCTCACCTCTAGCATATCGCGCACTGGAATTCCTTCAGTAATGCAGACAATCAGCTCAATCCCTGCATCTTCTGCTTCTAGAATCGCATTGGCAGCAAAAGGGGCAGGCACGAAAATAAGCGAAGCAGTGCAGCCCGTCTTTTTCTTTGCCTCATATACAGTATCAAAAATGGGCAAATCGAGGACAGACTCGCCCCCTTTTCCTGGAGTCACTCCCCCCACATAGTGAGAGCCATAGGCAATCGACTGCTCAGTATGGAATCGCCCCGCTTGACCAGTGAGTCCCTGAGTAATGATTTTGGTCTTCTTATTGATTAGGATTGCCATGCTACCACCTTTTCAGCCGCATCAGCCAAACCGCTCGCTGCTGTAATCGCTAAACCTGATTCTTTTAAGAGCAATCTTCCTTGGTCCACATTTGTTCCTTCCATTCTCACCACAACAGGAACCTTAATCCCAATGTCACGAGCCGCGGCAATGATCCCCTCGGCCAGCACCGCACAGTCCATGATCCCGCCGAAGATGTTCACCAGAATCGCCTTCACTTTGGGATCGGAGAGAATGATCTTAAATCCTTCGGCGACTTTTTCTTTCGAAGCTCCGCCTCCCACATCGAGAAAGTTGGCCGGGTGGCCCCCATAGTAGTGGATGATATCCATCGTCGCCATCGCCAGCCCCGCCCCATTGACCATGCAACCGATATTCCCATCGAGGGCAATATATGCCAGATCAAACTGCTTAGCC
>JAGVJV010000107.1 GCA_020050965.1 Parachlamydiales bacterium | reverse complement strand
CTAACGATGTTACATGGGCTAACACTCCGTGCACAGTTCGACTTTTAAGGAGAAACTATGATTAAAAAAATGACTCTTTTGACTTTCTTCAGTTTAGGCTTTGCTGCAGTGGCCTTTGCTGAAGAAAATGATCTTTCCTGCTGCGAGTGTCCCCTGACCCCAGCAGAGCCTTTAGATCCTTGCTGCATTGCTGCAGGATATCCCTATCCCGCAGATTATTCACCCTCATGTGGATGGGACGTTTATGCAAGCGGTGATTTTCTTTACTGGAGCGTCGGTCTCGATATCGCTCAAAACTATGCTCAGGTACTTACTTTTAATGAACAAAACACTAAAAACTTTTTTCACAATTCCCCATACAAACCCGGGTTTAGAGTTTGTCTAGGAATAGAGATTGCCGGAGCAACAGTTGATTTGAAATTCCTCCGCTGGAATAACCGTACAACGCTTCATGCAAGAGCCGGCGCAGGAGAGATGGCTCGGCTTGTTTTTGCTGCACCAAGCCTCCTATTTGGGCCACCGACAATGCCAGACGTCGTTTTTTCTGAGATCACATCGCGTCAGCATTTAGATATCAACTGGGGTGCGCTGACAGCGAATAAACCGGTCTACATGGGCAAGAGAATCATTATGAATCTCGGTTATGGACTTTGCTTGCATTGGTCATCTGAGAAATGGGACCTTGACTGCTCTGCTCTTACCTCCCCTTTGCCTCTTCCCCCTTTTATTGCCATTACTTCAAATGGTTTTGTGTCACAGGATCACCGTTCTTGGGCAATTGGACCATGTGTAAGCTTTAACGGAACCGCCCTTCTCCCTTGGGGATTTGAGGTGATTGGAAGTCTTTTACTCTCGGTTCAATATGGCTCGATGTATAAAGGAATTACCACAATTTCTTTTCCAGCAGCCCCTTTTACAACCGACAATACTACCTTAAAAAATAAAGGACATATTCCACATGTACAGCCAGTTCACGGCGGAGAAATAGGCCTCGGCTGGGGAGGCTACTTTTGGTGTGACCGCATTCATCTCGATTTATCGCTCACCTATGCGTTCTACATGCAACACTTTGAGACACTCGGCTTTCCGGCCTCTCCGACAGCGATTGATGTCCCTGGTTTAGTGCATTACAACATGCATGGAATTACTGTCGGTGGAAGAATAGATTTTTAGGAGCCAATTAGATGAAAAAAACAGTAGCTTTAATCGCAACAAGTTTACCCCTATTGGCTTCCGCTCAAGAGCCGGTTGAATCCTGCCAGCTGCCTGTGGGCTATTTTTATCCCGGTCTCTATGATTTAGGCGATTGCTGCATGGAAATTTCTCTCGCAGGGCAATTCCTCTATTGGGAAGTCAACTACGACTCTCTCGCACAAGTTGCGACAGGAGTCAGAACAGTTGGAGATACCACCAATCTCTTTCTGCTGTCACACGAGCAAGGCTACCGCCCAGGATTCAAGGTTTCTCTTGGCCTTGCCTTCCCACAATTTGATCACTGGAATTTTAATGTCGAATACACATGGTTGCATCACACGAGCACCAATCATTTCAATGCTGGTCCAGATGAGGTTATCGTCACAAAACGGATTCCTATCATCTATCCTATTTTCTCGAACTCGCTTAAATCGGTTCAAAAATTAAACCTCGATTTCCTCCAGGCGGTCGGCGGAAGAGCCATGTACTTAAGTAAGCGGATAGTCGTTAAACCTTTTATTGGAGTAAAAGCTTGGTGGGCCTCTCAGGGAAGCGACTTTTATTTCGATTTGATTGGAGGCCTTCCTCAAGGGACGCAGTTCACCAAGACACATATGTGGGGTATAGGACCCTATATTGGAGCTGACATCCAAGCTCTTCTATGGTGTGGTATATATGCCAGTGGTAGAGCAGGTATTTTCCCCCATTATGCTCGCGAAAATAAATACCGCGTTGTAACAAATTATCCAGCTGTTCCCCAAGTGGGCTTCCCTGGTATCATCAATACAGAAACCAACCACAACTTCCCTTTCGAAACTCAAATCATGTACGATGGAGGGGCTGGAATAGGTTGGGGCACCTATTTTTGCGATAGCTATCATCTCGATTTATTTGTCGGATGGGAGATCATGACCAACTACATTCAACCGCAGCTCGCCTCTTCTGGTTTTCCAGTCTGGGAATTCTATTACCAAGGACTCACAGTTAAGGCTCAGCTTGATTTTTGAAAGATTGCTTAAAATGTAAGTCTCGTATAAATTCTTGGCATCATTCTATAATTCCAAGGAAAATATGTATAATGCGCCTACTTCTTCTACCCGAAAACCCTTTCTACCTGTAACTCCAAACGGTCAACCGACAAAACGCACTCCCAAATCAAAATTAACTCAAACATTTGAGAGTGCAACACGCACCAATGGGAAAACCAAAACACCTCGAACACTGGAAAAAGCTACACCTATCAATAAAAGAGGCCGTAAAAAAGATGACCACAACCAATACAAGGAAATGGAGCCGGCAAGTAAAATTGCAAAAGCACATGGGATTGCTACGGAATTAGTTCCGCAAGAGGAGGCCTATGATGGTCTATTGGTGGTTGAGAAAACTAAGACCACACCTATCCATAAAAGAGGCCGTAAAGAGGCTGACGAAGACAAAGATAAGGAAATTCAGCCGGCAAATAAAATTGCAAGAGCAGATGGGGTAGCAACTGAATCGGATGCGCTCCCTCTTCAGGAAGAAGAATATGAGGGCCCTTTGGTTGATGGGCAAAGACATGGTGAAGGAACTCTCATTGATAAAAATGGAGATACCTATGTAGGTCCATTCGTAAGAGGGAAAAGGCATGGCTTGGGAACAGTTTTCTTAAAAAATGGGGACAAATTTGTCGGAAACTTCGTAGATGACGTCAGCATGGGTCAAGGGACTCTGATTCGAAAAAGTGATGGCGCTGTTTTGGAATTGAAATATCAAAATGCTAAGGGTGACGGCCAATTGTTGATCAAGTATGCAACTGAAGATAAGTTGGAAGCGACCTACATAGATGGTATAGGAACTGGCACCCTTACATATGCAAACGGTGATGTCTATGTGGGAGGATTCTTTGGGGAATTGCCCCATGGAGAAGGTACTCTCAGCTACAAAAATGGAGGGAAATACGTTGGAACGTTTAATGAAGGAAAGCCCCACGGAAAAGGAACCCTCTATTCTGCTAATGAGGACCAATATGTAGGAGAATTTCTATCTGGTCGATTCACCTGCAAAGAGGGGAGAATCTTTTATAAAAACGGCGATAAATATGTTGGTGAATGTCTGAATGAACTGCCCGATGGTCAAGGAACCTTATTTTTGAAAAATGGATCTAAATATGTAGGTGGGTTCGAGAAAGGGAAAAAACATGGGTTTGGCAAAATGACCTATATTGGCCGGCCTCCTATGGAAGGAAACTTTATTCACGATCTATTTGATGTGAGTTCAGCGCGCAAAGATTGGGACGTATATGAGGATGGCGCCTCAAATTGATTTCTGATTTTAATCGTTCAAGCCAATCCTCTCGAATACCAATACTCAGGTAAATCGATTCTTTGTCGTCGCTCAATTTTAAATTTTGGAGAGTCTCTGTAAATTCTTCGCGCTTGGTCACCGAAGGACAAATCCCACTTCGGACCATCACATCTTCATAGGTTTGATGGCCGACTTGAACGATCGGAATGCCTGTCAGAGCCAACTGAGGACCCATGCTGGTTTGGTAGTAGAGGGCACCGTCAGCGATGACTGAAATATCATCTGTTGTCCAATCAGAGAGGACTAGTTTAGGGCTGTATTGCTGTTTACCTTTGGCAGCTGGGTGCTGTTGGAGGATAAAAATATAGCCCGGCAAATCCTGTTCCAAAAATTCGAGGAACGCCGGAAATGCTTTAGTGAAATACTCCTCATTATTTCCCCCAAAGTAAACAAGCAGTTTCTGCCCTCGATCCTCTATTCCTTGCTGCTCAAACCAGCGCTTTCGCATTGTCCCCCCTTCTGCAGCTCTGCGGCCCGCAATTTTCTCGGCTTGGGCAACGGGGTAATAGCCGATGCCGACCCTTTTTTCCAGCGGAACATCCATTAATGGGTTGTTTGCGAGGTTGGCATTTGCAAAGAGCACTTTTTCGGCTAATTGCATCACTTCGTTCGCTACGTCGGAATACCCACCAGGCACAACGGGCTCTGGATTATCGTAATAGGCCATCGCACGACCAGCAAAGGCCTTTTGGAGGGCGATATCGGTTGGACTGCCCACATCGGTTAGGACAACTGAGCATTGGCAAGCCTCAGCAATTTTTTGCACCTCATCTCTTTCAAAGACCATTGTGATCGGGATATTTCTGTCTTGGAATTTTTTGACGGCATGCTCTGAAGCATAGATCTGAACTTGATAGCCCTCATCCAATAATTTTTGGGCAAAGACTGAAAAATGATCGGCAGAAGCACCATGGCAGGCGATCAGTGCGATCGCCGTGGTTATACCCAAGTTCACTCAAAAGCCTTCCAATAGGCGGGATTGAAAGCTGCCTATTGGAAGGCTTTTGAGCGAATTTGGGTATAAAAACATCTCTTAGGTGCCTTGAGGAGTCGGATTAGGGGGAAGATCGAGGGGCTTATCAGCAATGGGACTAGGAGGTGGCGGTGGAGCCTGGCTCTTAGCGCGATCGGCATCGTCTTTTTGACGCTTGCGCTTCTTCTCGATGTCCCACTTGTTCTCCATGATATCGAGCACGTCTTGACGGTCAAGTGTCTCGAACTCCATCAGCATGTCTGTCATCAGGATCAGCTTTTCAGAATTGGCTTTAATGATCTCAGTCGCTTTGATATTGGCCTCATTAAGGATGCGGCGCACCTCTTCATCAATGTGCTTAGCAGTCTCTTCTGAGTAATTCTTTTCATGCTGGCTCATGCCCAGATATTGGCCGCTATCAGAGCGCTCATCATAGGCGACAGTTCCGAGGGCATCGGTCATTCCCCACTCGCAGACCATGCTGCGGGCAAGGCGGGTCGCTTGGGTGATGTCCATTTGCGCGCCGCTGGAAATGTCTCCTACGAATAGGTCTTCGGCAATGCGTCCGCCCATTAGGACGGCGAGCTGGTCGAGGAGCTCTTTTTTCCAGTAGCTTACCCGGTTCTTCTTCGGCATGAAATGGGTCGCGCCGAGAGATAGGCCGCGGGGAATAATGGTCACTTTATCGACAGGATCGCTGTGCTTGACGAAAAGTGCGACGATGGCATGGCCCGATTCGTGGATTGCGGTGGTCCGTTTTTCTTGGTTGTCGAGTTCGAGGGATCGGCGCTCTTTTCCATAGCGGACCTTATCGCAGGCTTCATTAGCCTCTTGCTGGGTGACAGCGTTACGCCCTTTACGTGCGGCGAGTAATGCTGCCTCGTTGAGGATGTTAGCGAGGTCTGCACCAGAAGCTCCTGGGGTGTTGCGAGCGATGATCATCAGGTCGACTTTAGAATCGAGTTTAATCTTGCGGGCATGCACTTTGAGGATCTCGTAGCGTCCTTTAATATCGGGCAGGTCGACAACGATTCTTCTATCAAATCGGCCAGGACGGAGGAGCGCTTTATCGAGGACGTCGGGGCGGTTGGTTGCAGCGATCAGGATCACCCCTTCTACGGTGTCAAAACCATCCATCTCAACGAGAAGCTGGTTAAGGGTCTGTTCCCGTTCATCGTGGCCGCCGCCAATACCAGCGCCGCGATGGCGCCCAACAGCGTCGATCTCATCGATGAAAATGATACAGGG
>JAGVJV010000187.1 GCA_020050965.1 Parachlamydiales bacterium | reverse complement strand
TTGCCAAAGACATCGCCGCTTTTATCTTGGTACAATTGGAGAGGCTGAAATACCCCTCCTTCGACCTCATCACCATCGTCCCCAACTATTTCTTCCATCGGCACAAAAGCGTTGCACAAGAATTATCGAAATTGATCGGTTGCCCTTTTAGGCATCTGCTCAAGAGGCATCTCACTCCTGACCCATCCTTTTCCATCCGAAAAAAGTGCAATATTATTAATCGAAGAGTATTATTGCTCGATATCAGCATGGAGACTCGGAGCACGATCCGGGCTGCGGCTTGGGCCCTCGACCGAGGTGGGCCAGAAACCATTTACGGGATGACGTTTTGCGCTACTTAATCCTTATTCTTCTTTTTTTAACTAGCTGTGGTCGTAACACAGAGGATCCTCTTGTTGCCCAGATGCGGCTGCGCAAGATGCAGACTCGCACCTTCGTGGATACAACTGCCAAGGCCGTAGCAAAAGAACTGCTGGCCATTTTGCAGGATGAAGGATTTATGGTGAAAAATGTGAATGCAGAGCTAGGGCTGATCACTGCCGAAAGAGACACCAATATCGAGAAATTCTCCTCTAAATTCTGGGCCTATATCCTCTCGGGTAGGCAAGCCACATGGAAGAAACATTCCCTGGTCGAAATTACCTCAAATATCACTGAGGAAAAGGGGAAGACTAAGATCAGGATTAATCTGCTACTCAGAGAATTTGACAATCTTGGGCGGATCGTCGACGTGCACCAGGTTCTCGAAGAAGAAGCCTATGTGGACTTTTTTGAGAAGGTGCAGCGCGGGCTGATTCTCAATCGGCAGATTTAATTCTCTATATTGCGGCGGGCCATCTGGATCTGCCGTCTCAGCATCTCGTCTTTGCCAATCTGACACGATATTTTCTTCCATGCATGCAGAAGGGTAGAATGGGTCTTTCCACCGAATGAGGCGGCCAGCTTCATTAGCGAATCGTTGATCATCTCTTTGGCTAGGTACATCGCTACTTGGCGGGGGAGAGCGATATTCTTGGCGCGCGAACTGCCGCAAATGTCACTGACTCGGACGCCAAACATGATCGCGACGCTTTTGAGGATGTTATCCATCGAGACACGCTTATTTGGCGATTTTTGGAAAAGCTCGCTGAGGGTATTTTCGACGATCTCTTCGGTCACATCGAGCCCCATCATCCTGCTATAGGCAGCCAAGCGATTGAGCGCTCCTTCGAGCTGCCGGACGTTGTTGAAGATCCGCTCGGCGATGAAAAAGGCCACTTTGTGGGAGATCTTGATCCCTTTCTGTTCAGCTTTGTGCTGCAAAATTGCAACGCGCGTTTCCAAATCGGGGATACCTACATTGGCAACTAGACCCCATTCCATGCGGGCAATCATCCTCTCTGAGAGCTTCAGTTCGCCGGGAGGTTTATCGCTGGTGATAACGATCTGCTTATTTTGATTGATGAGCGCCTCGAACATATTGCAAAACTCCTCCTCGAAATTGAGGCGGCTTTGCAAGAACTGGATATCGTCGACGAGGAGAAGGTCGAGCGAGCGGTAAAACCGTTTCATTTTCTCGGTCGACTTGTTGCGCAAGTGGTCGACCAGATCGTTGATGAAGGACTCGGTAGTGATGCAGTGGACTTTTAGTCGTTTGTGGTGCTGTTTCACGTAATGGCCAATCGCATGCAGCAGATGCGTTTTGCCAAGGCCCACACCCCCATGGATAAAGAGCGGGTTGTAGGATTTGCCGGGGCGCATCGCAATTCCGAATGCAGCCGATTTGACGAATTGATTTGAGGAGCCCTCAATGAAATGCTCAAAGGTATAGAGCGGGTTGAGGGAGTATTCTTGTTTTTCGGGAGCTGCGGTGGGCTGCTCAAGCAGTGGTTGGGAGGGAGCTGTCTGTTTCTTTGGCGCTGCGATGACAAACGAGATCGCTAGCTCGCCACTTGCTTTTGTGGGAAGGAAATTGACAAGATGCTTCTTAAAGTTCTGCAGCAGATATTCCTGCACAAAAATGTTGGGAACTTCGAGCACCAGTTCTGCATCAGTTGAAGGATCGACTTTGATGGGGGAGAGCCAATTCTGGAATTCTGTTGCACTAGAGCACTCTTCCATGAAATGTATGAAGTCTTCCCAGCACTCTTTGGGAGTTTTCGTTAACATCGGGTATCCTTATATGACGATCAATTGTTCGTAAGGATACCGCGATGTACAACTTGTTTGCAACTCTACTTAAGTGTAGCCGACTCAGGGCTGAAAATTCCGATCATTGCATTGCGCAGATTACCGAAATCATCGGCAACATTTCTGGCGCTTGATGCAATATTACTCTTCCAGGATGTTGAAAAGATCCAAATTGAATAAAGAACTGTAAGTGCAAGATCTCTAACAAGTCGAGCCACATTCCAAATGGACTCTTTTGCAAAAGTCAATCTGCTGGGCGGAATCTTCTCTTCAACTACATCAACAGGAGGTTTTTCTTCAGCCTTCACAACTGGTGCAGGTTCTCTTATAGGGCGATTTGCCACCATTTGCGTTAAAATCTCTTGATCTTTGCTAATATCTTTCGGTCTCCAAGAGCTCACTCTATCTAGAGCTTTATCCCAAAAACCGATTTGAGCTTGGCTCTTGGCAAAAAGGGAGTTCAATTGGCCATAGGCCTTTTCTCGCCATTGCATGGCACCCCGCACTCTACCTTCTTCGACTTCACTTAATACTGGCTTACCTGAAGCTAAATATTTTAAGCCACTTTCCAAAATTGTAAAGGGGGCAGTAATTAATGCCCCAGAGATTCCTGACAGGGCTGGTCTTGTAGGTTTTTGCGACCACTCGTAAGTCCTCATCCGTTCGCGCATAAATTCAACAGAATTCGCATAAAGCTGTTCAATATGGCTTCCAATATGTCTAAAGGTAGCTTTTTCAGACTGCCCAGTAAAGGAGATTCGGCTTCCATTCCAATGGCCTACACTCACATCAGCATTATCTAACATGGAAGTGAGGTGTTGCTTATCGATTGTTTGCAAAAATTTAGGCGGCGTCTTAACTCGATTAACTAGGCTATAGGCGCCATATCCAAGTGCAACAGCTCCTAATCCGAGCGCTGTACACCATAGAATATTGCTTGTGATATAATTGTAGATTTTTTCTCGTGTTTCATTATGAACCATTGCCATGAATCGTTCTGGTCCAGCAAATCCGGTACTTGTTGGAGTATAACAGGTCGATCTACCCTTCCACCCACATGAGGTTGCCTTCATTGTGAGCACTTCGGTAGTCACATTTTGACAAAGATTTTTTACCCCTTCTCCAATGAATTTTTTACACGCATCTAGATTCGACGTCATTGTGCACGAATAGAAATCGGG
>JAGVJV010000281.1 GCA_020050965.1 Parachlamydiales bacterium | reverse complement strand
TTCATGCTCGGCGGGAAACCATGCTAGGGCGGCGCCTATGAGCAATCCAAGAAAAAAAAGGGGGTATTTCTTTGGAGGTCCTTTCTTTTTAGCCATGGCAAAAGATTGTGCCAAAAAGAACTTTTATTTCTCAAATATTTTTTGATGTAATAAAGATAAATATTCGATCGCCCAATTGCCAATTTCATCATCATCATCATTTATTCCAGTATTATATTCGATAGCGGAAGCTAAATGAGCACAGGGGATAGGGATTTGATAGACTTTTTCTAACAGAGATTTAAGATTTTGGAAGACGTCTTGATTTGCGTCAATTCCTCTGGTGAAATACGCTTGGCATCGTTCTGCAGCTGTTTCAAGATCATCATGCTCTCCCATAGAGAGGAGGAATTGATTTGAAATCTGATTCTTTAACTTTATCAATCCTTCTGCAAAATCAAGATCTAAGATTTCTATCAATTCTGATGGCGGATGTATTTCACACAAAAAGTTATGCAGAGGTTCAATAAGGTTCTGCTGAACCATCTCATCTTCTGAGAAGTTACTTAATGCCTTTTGACAATATCTAACAGCAGCCCTTTTATTATCAGCAAATGGTGTAGAGGTAAAAGAAGTATATAAACTGGCGAATTGGTGACAAATATTTTCTAGAGCAGCGATTTTTTCTCTCATTCTTTGGCAATCAAGTGCCACTGGAAGTTCCCAAATTTCCAGATGCCTGCCTTCTGTTTGAGTTTCTAACTGTTGTTTGAATTGGATAAATCGAGGGTCGCTCTCATCTATAGGGCCAACAAACAGTCTCTGACAACACTGCACAGCTGTTGTCGCCACGTCGTCATATTTTTGGATCCAGTCGTCGGCTCTTCCAACAAAACTCGAGACGGTTGGAAGAAAGTGGTTTGGAAGCAGCTGTGATTTATTTTTATACTGAACGCCAGAGAGGGCATCAATCGGATGTTTACTAGTATGGAGCAAAAACTGTTTAGCTGATACTCCTCCTTGAGGGATAACCGGCATAGATTGGAGCGCATCAGAGAATGAGTTAATGCCTAACTTGACACTGAAGATTAAAATAAAATTGGCAAGTAATGATGCTCGATCTAAGGCTGGCTCTTTTCCCATCAGTAAGATGACAAGGGGAACCAGAAATTGTTTGACCTCATCGTTTGCATCAATAGAACCTTCCCGATACAATTTAAGAAACAGATCAGCAAGGCTGCTATCTGTGTAACTATACTTTTGGCAGATCTCTAACCATCTCTTGGCTACGGATGGTTTTGGTTGTTCATCAAAATAGGGCAAATCAGTTCGGTCAGCTGGATTAGAGGTTGGAAATTGGAGTCGCCTCATGACCGCGCAGCTTTTTTCTAGGACGACTTTTTCATCAACTTCCAAACCCGCTATCCTCCATTTCAACTCAAACTCGTGTTTCTGCTGAAGCTCAAAATTATGGGTTGAAAAGAGCAAAAAAGGTCTCAGAATATGTTTTACTTCTTCAAATTTCGCTCTCAGGCGTTCCTCGGCTTTGATTGCTCTTTCTAATCGATTATTGGCCTCTTTTGTCAGACACTCTTCCATGATGTCGTTCTGCTTGGGGAGTGTTGCAACAAGAGCGTCCAATTTTTCCAGCCTGGGTGATAATGTCTCTTCAAACCACTTAAACAGTTCATCGACCACTTCAGGTTTAGCAATGTAGGCATCTTTAAAGGGCTGTTTCAAGTGAGCCGGTTGAATAAATAACTCCCTTAAGTAAGTGTGATCCGCAGCGGCCTTAGGAATCTCTTGCTTCACCCGTTCCCAAAGATCAGGGTTTTGCTTTTCTAATTGGTTCTTGACAAACTCAAAGATCTGTTTTGTAATGAGCTTAGTCCCCTCAGAAATTTGGTAAACGACTTCAGAAATTTCATCTATATTGATCTTCGATGCGATACTTGCCTTGGCTTTAACAGCTACAGGGCTGACAAAAGTAATCGGCGGAGGTTGATTTCTTCTTAGCATTGTAGAGATATCATTAGGATGCTCGCTTGTTCTTAGGTCACAGAACATTTTTGGGTCGGAATTGGTTTTTAATCCAAGGCAACTCAATAGGAGATGAGCATCCTCTGGCGTTAATTTGCCATGCGACATTTTTGATAAAATACGAGGATCTAAAAAGGTGGATCTGGTCAGTCTCATCCGGATCATCTCAGGGCTGCTCCGGAATTCGACGCAATGTAAGACATCGATGATTTTTTCTCGTATCTTTTCTACTGGAATTTCCTTTTTTAAAGCATTTTCGGTTCCTTTATTCATCAATGCCCCAGGAATCAAAGAACCATTCTTATCAATGATGCCGCAATTCTTAAGGGCTTCATCAATTTTTTTATTGGTAATCCCATCTATTTCTTTGAAATCTACAGGCAAAGCCCGGCTGCAAAAAGCTGCATATTGAGGATTCTTTTGGATTTCTTTTAGAATTATCCTTTCCAAAAGACGACCAAAGGCTAAATTAGCCGTGAGGAGCTGCTGTGGGGAAGCGACGTCGAATTGTTGAACTTTCTGTCCTGGATCCAAATGAGCAACTAGAGGATCAAGATCGGTGGTTATATGTGTCCCCAGTTGAAAAAGGCGACTAAAATTGCGCATTTCATCCTCTGCTGTTCCTAGTTCAAGATCTCCCGATTCAAGGGAGTGTCCATTGACTAGCGCCATCACATAACGGAGGGGGTCCATGCAGACGCTTCGAGATCTAATAGTGAAGAGTTTAGCTGAGTGCAAAATCCATTCTCTTTCAAAACGGTTTAGAATGGTCTTTAGAGAAGGGTCTTCCTCAGATAAGTCAAGATCGGGCGAGCTGGGTTGGCTCCCCTCAGATTCAACCGTCGATGGGGGAGGTATAGATGTATAGTTATTTGGTTGTACTTGGGGAATGCGCATAGATAGTTGCTCCAATAAATAAGGAGAAAACTATATGCATGAATTTTTTATTTTGCAAGAACGACCGGGCGCAAGCCTGCTATGAATTCTTTCAATCCTCTATCTTCAAATGCAGAGACTTCAAAGAGTGTCGATGGATCGAAGGGGTACCGTTTTCTGAACTCGGCGATATTTTCCTCTGCTCCTTCCTTGTCGACTTTGTTGAGGATGACGAGCGTGGGTTTGGCGAGCATTTCGGGGTTGTAGGCTTCGAGTTCCTTGCGGAGGATTTCGTAATCGAGGAACGGGTCGTGGCCATCGTCGGGGACGATATCGAGGACGTAGACGAGGGTGGAGGTGCGCTCGATGTGTTTGAGGAAGGAGATGCCGAGCCCTTTGTTGAGGTGGGCATTTTCGATGATTCCGGGGATGTCGGCAACGAGGATCTGAGAATAATCTTCAAAGCGGATGAAACTTAAGTTAGGCGAGAGGGTGGTGAAGGGGTAGGGGGCGATTTTGACCCGCGCATGGGTGATTTTGGACATCAGAGTCGATTTACCGGCATTGGGCATGCCGATGAGTCCGACGTCGGCGATCATTTTCAGCTCGAGTTCGACCTCTTTCTCTTCGCCTAGGACGCCGTGGGTGCAAATGTTCGGGGCTTGGTGGGTTGATGTTTTGAATGAGGCGTTTCCGCGGCCTCCTCTGCCTCCTAGACAGGCAGTCCATATGGGGGTTTCGGGAGTGAGATCGTAGAGTACTTCGCCCGTTTCGGCATCTTTGACGATAGTGCCGCAGGGGACTTTGATAGTGAGGGATTCGCCTGTTTTACCTTGCATGAGGTTAATCCCGCCGGCTCCCCCATTTTCTGCGCGCAGGATGCGGCGACAGGTAAAGACATCGAGAGAGTGAAGATCGTGATCGGCTTCGAGTATGACTGCACCGCCGCGCCCGCCGTTGCCTCCGTAGGGGCCTCCTTTGGGGATGTATTTTTCACGGCGCCAGGCTACTATTCCATTGCCCCCCTTGCCGGCGATCAACTTTACTTTAATGCGATCTACAAACATGGGGGGCTCCTAGCTTAAGCTGAGGGCAGCACGGAAACGTAGGTTTTATCAGCTTTGCGGTAGGAGACGAATCCGTCGATCAAAGCAAAGAGTGTATCGTCTCTGCCGACGCCGACGTTTTTCGCAGGTCTCCATTTAGTTCCGCGCTGACGAACCAGAATGCTGCCAGTTGTGACTTGTTCGCCATGGGTCGTTTTGACTCCGAGGCGCTTAGATTTCGAATCGCGTCCGTTACGGGATGCTCCCTGTCCTTTCTTATGTGCCATGTCCCTATCCTTCTATGCCTGTGATTTTTACACGTAGATATTTCTGTCTGTGACCGACGGCGCGACGGTAATTGTGTCGTTTTTTGTATTTAAAAGAGACAACTTTGGGTCCGCTCACCTGTTGAACAAGCTCTCCGCGCACCACACACCCAGCAACATGGGGAAGTCCCACTTTTGTTGCTGAACCGTTATAGAAGAAGAGTACGTTTTTGAACTCTACATCCTTGCCTTCGATATCAAGTAACTCAATGTCAATGACATCCCCTTTTTCTACACGGTACTGTTTACCACCGGCCTCAATAATTGCGTACATATGACCTCCAATAGAAATTTCGATACTTCGCTATTAAAGGATGAATCATAAAGGAAAAGCTCTGAACTGTCAAGGGATTTGAAATAGCTGGTTAAACGCAAAGACGCCAAGGCACGGAGACGCAAAAAATAAAAAATTTTCTTTCTTGGCATCTTTGCGTTGAAATGAGTATTTGTTAAATAGTTATGTGCAGATCTAATTATATTAATTGAAAGGTTAATTTAACTAAATTATTATGAGTTTATAGGTAATTAATACTAATGAGGAGTATTTATGCGCGGCTCATGGCCATCCCATAAACGAAAAAAAGCTTCGAAAGTCACTATCAAAGCTCACCGGAAGCAAAAAGCGCGGAATAAGGAAGAGGACTGGAAAAAACTCATGAGAGAAAGATTTTATACATGAAGAAGAAAAAAGAGACTGCAAAAGGTGAAAAGTCGAAGAAAACGCAGCGAATAGCAGAAAAGCCGGCTAAACAAGAAGCGAATAAGTGGCAAGAATTTCTAAGACGCCACAGCAGCAAAGAAAAGAAATAATCATGTCCGGGAGGACTATATGGCAAGAACTCGTAAAAAAACTCATGCAAAGAGAAAGACTCACACTAAAAGAAAAAAGAAAGCTAAAGGCTTTTGGGCAAGACTGACCGGCTTTTAATTCTGAAACTGAGTAAATAAAATAGGGTTGCGATCAGTGCAATGGTCGCACCCGGCGGCCAATTGAGTTCGTACGCCGCGGCTATTCCCAGAAAAGAAAAAAATGCCCCTATAGCCACAGCAAGGACCATCATCATGGTGAATTTTCGGGTCAAATTGGATGCGATGGCAGCTGGCAGTGCGAGCATAGCGATGACGAGGATGGCTCCGACCACTTGGATGAGTAGAACGACCGATATCGCGACTAGGCATAGCAAAAGCAGATAGAAGAATTTGACTGAAACTTTTTGCAATTTGGCTTGTTGTTCATCGAAGCAGATGGTGATAAATTGGTGTCTGAATAGGGCGACGATGAGGATGACGATCAGATCGAGCACAAAGAGTGTGATCACATCGCTGCGAGTGACCCACAGGATATTTCCAAACAAGTAGTGCATCAGCTCCAC
>JAGVJV010000193.1 GCA_020050965.1 Parachlamydiales bacterium | reverse complement strand
TGTCAGTTGCTGTAAAGCGCGTCTTGGATCAAATCAAGTCCATTCGGTCACAAAATCCCAACCCCGCTTCTAGTTTTAAGGGGGCCGCCATTGCATCAAAAAATGCGATTACCAAGGATCCAATTGAAAAAATTCTAGGGGTAAAATGCCAAGAGCAAAATGGGATGGTCAAGGCAGTCATAGGAAGAACGATAGAGCTTGGAGTAAGAATCGGCAAAGAAATGGGAGTCAACAGCTGGGCAGGATTTGGAGGAACAGACGATCAGGCAGTTGTCGATGGGGATATGGCTGTATTGGAAGATGAACTCCAGAATGTATTAATTGCCCTGCAGAATGCCAATATCAACATCGTGGCCATCCACAACCATATGATCAATGAAAATCCTCGTATGCTCTTCCTCCATTTTTGGGGCTCAGGATCGGCTAAAGACCTGGCAGAGGGGATTAAGAGGGCATTATACCCCGCGCCGTCAAAAATTGTGGATTTGGACCGCGCCAAAGCCTCGGGGTTCGATTGTTTTTCCGAGGGTTGTATTAACTCGATACTACCCTCGGAAAAACAATCGAACCGCGAGAGCTTTCGCGTGGGTCCAAATTCACAATTTTTGACGGCGCGGGGTATAGATCAAGCAAAATCCAATCAATGACCTTTGTGTTAATGATTGTGTTTGCATCCACTCAAATAGGATGATAATGCCCAAAATGTATAAAAAACATATCCGTAGATATAGCTTGAAATTATTCCGAAAATAAAACTAAGGATATTCATGTTTTTAAATCCGAAAAAGGCGGATTGAAGAAACTTCAAATGAAATTCTTTTTGGACTGGATGGATCCAATACCATAAGAAACAACCGATAAATAGAATGATTAGAAAAATGCCTAAATGATTGCTGTGTTTAACAAAATCTTTCACGATTTTTTTCTCCTTTTAATTTTCTTTGGTTTTGCTCTAACTAAGCCTCTGTGCTCCATGAAATGGAGCCCGAGCAGAATAAGTAAAAATAGTAAGATTGTTATGATAAGTATCCAATCTAATGGTCGATCCCCCATGTCCCTTTTCTATATTGTGTATCATAATTTTTGTCTATTCAGCCTTAGAGCGTTCCAGACGACTGAAACAGAGCTAAATGCCATTGCTGCGCTCGCAATGATGGGGCTTAAAAGAATACCAAAGAAAGGATAGAGAACTCCTGCGGCAATGGGAACACCTAAAGCATTATAGATGAAGGCGAAAAAGAGATTTTGGCGGATATTGCGCATAGTGGCTTTACTCAAATTTCTCGCTCGGGCAATTCCCCGCAAATCCCCTTTAACTAAGGTAATTCCTGCACTCTCCATTGCCACATCAGTGCCTGTCCCCATGGCGATTCCTACGTTGGCCTGGGCGAGCGCCGGGGCATCGTTGATTCCATCTCCAGCCATGGCAACAATATGGCCTTGAGATTGAAGCTCTTTGACGACTTTGTTTTTATCCTGGGGAAGAACTTCTGCTTTGATTTCATCAATTTTTAGGGGTTTACCTATTGCCTTGGCGGTAGTCAAATTGTCACCTGTCAACATGACGATGCGGATATTTTCAGCGTGGAGCATTTGGATCGCTTCATAGGTGGTCTCTTTAATCCGGTCTGAGGCGGCCAATATCCCAATCGTTTTTCCGTCGACAGCAACAAGTAAAACGGTCTGCCCCTCGTCTTTTAGCGCCTCTGCTTTCTCAATCCTATCTGCGATGAGTTTCTGATTGCCGATCATTACTGTTTTGCCTTCAATTTTCCCCGTCACCCCTTTTCCGGTAATCGATTGAAAATCTCGCACTTCAAGCAGAGTCAACCCTTTTTCTTTGGCTTTGGACACAATCGCGGAGGAAAGGGGGTGTTCGCTGAGGGCTTCTAAGCTTGCCCCAAATTGGAGGAGCTGATCTTCTGTCCCTTCCAATGCAATGATGTGATTAAGGTAGGGTTTGCCTTCGGTCAGAGTTCCGGTTTTGTCGACGATGACGGTATCTACTGAGGCAAGTATTTCTAAAGCTTCGGCATTTTTGATCAGCACTCCTGCTAAAGCCCCTTTGCCTACCCCCACCATGATCGACATAGGCGTGGCGAGGCCGAGGGCACAGGGACAGGCGATGATAAGTACGGAGACGGCGGTAATCAGTCCAAAAGTATAAGAAGGGCCGAAAATGCCCCAGATGAAAAAAGAGATGAGTGCAACAAGGACAACAGCAGGGACAAAGTAGGCAGAAACGGTATCGGCCAGTTTTTGGATGGGAGCTCTACTGCTTTGTGCTTCGCTGACCATATGGACAATCCGGGCGAGGAGTGTCTCATTTCCAACAGCCTTTGCCTCCATAATGAAACTTCCCGTCCCACTGAGGGTAGCGCCGGTCACTTTATCGCCTGTACTTTTTTCAACTGGAATCGATTCGCCGGTGATCATCGATTCATCTAGGACGCTTTGACCATCAATGATGACGCCATCGACCGGGATCTTTTCTCCCGGCCGGACGCGCAAGCGATCTCCTCTATTGACCTGTTCAAGGGGGATCGATTCCTCTTTTCCATTGCGAATCACTGTAGCCATGGCCGGAGCTAGATTGAGCAAGGCTTTAATTGCTTTACTCGTTTTTGATCTAGCGCGTAGTTCCAGCACTTGGCCGAGTAACACCAAAACAGTGATCACTGCTGCCGCCTCAAAATAGACATCAGGGAAGATTGAGGGGAAAAAAAGAACCACCAAACTATAAAAATATGCTGTCCCTACTCCGAGGGCAATCAGCGTAAACATATTTAACTTGGAGCTTAGGATCGATCGGTAACCCCGCTCAAAAAAGGGATAGCCAGCCCACAAAATAACAGGAGTGGCAAGTGCTGCTTGGATCCACACAAAACTCTTGAACCAAGTTAAGACAATAATTGGAATCGTCAAAACTAGGCCGATCCAAAAACGCCTGGTCATGTTCTTGAGTTCGACATCTTCTTCATCCGAAGGAATGAGTGGCTCTAAGTTCATTCCACAAATCGGACAATGGCCTGGGGTAGGCTGCCGGATTTGCGGATGCATTGGGCAAGTGTATTCTTTTTGTTTCATTTATTTATTTTCCTGATGGTGATAGGTTTGTTTTTCATGATGAATCCAAAACCCCTTTCCTCGGGTGATCAATCCTCCATACTCACCTGTTACAGCAATTAATCCCACATTGATTAAGCTAATTAATACGAAAACGTAGGCTGGAAATATTCTTTTTTTTCTGATGACATAAGCCCTAAAAATTGCATGCCCTAAGCTATATGCAAGAGTGGTAAGAGCCCAGTTTCTATGAATGAGGATGTAAGGATTATCAGCATGTCCGAGTTCAGAAGCATATAAACCGGTGATAACAGTAGGAATCGCTAAAATGGCTGCGACAATAACAATCCAATGCGCAGCATAATATGACTCCTTA
The DNA here is from genome assembly GCA_020050965.1 of Parachlamydiales bacterium. GTDB lineage: Bacteria > Chlamydiota > Chlamydiia > Chlamydiales > Rhabdochlamydiaceae > Sacchariniichlamydia. The sequence goes on along the minus strand of JAGVJV010000193.1, from coordinate 6,898 downwards.
ATTTTCCCCATTAGAAATAAACAATCAAATACAAGAACTGTAAAGAAAAGAACAATTGGAAAATGAAGAAGCGCCGGGTGAAAATCTCCAATTTTAAGATTTGCATCCCCCCTATGTGTGTGAGATATTTTTTCTGGGTGTTTCGTTTCTTTTTCCATTTGCATATTCGATGAATCGTCCATGTTTTGCGGGCGCATTTCTTGTATCTGCCCCATACCATGCATGTGTCCGCCTGCCATGCTATCTTCGGGCTTACTTTGCATCCAGCTCATTGATTCATGTTGTTGCTGTCCTTTATCTTCCTCTTGGCTCAGCCAACTTATATCACTTGTTTTAGGCTCACGACCTTCTGTATTTATAAGATCTATTTTAATATCACGAATATCTTGAGGCACAGTATCTATATTCACTGGTTCGGCCACAGTTCCTAAAGGATGTTGATACCAACCTGGGTCCACATAGCTAGTTATATTATCCCTAACCTTAAAGACAGTGAACATGCCTCCCATCTCAATCACGCCAAAAGGTCCAGGATTGCCCATAGGAGATATATTGCTTGGATATTTCATTTTTATTCCCATATCCATCATCTTATTAGTCCCATACATCTCAAACATATCTCCCATGCCGTTGATAGTCATAAGACCCATAAAATCTGGGAAAAACTGCTTAATTCTTTCCTCTATCCCTTGTTTGTTAATCCCCGTTAAGTTAGGCAAATCATGCTGCATTTGATTCATGATGTGGTGCGTTTTATGACAATGCAAAGCCCAATCTCCTGGGTTATCTGCAATGAGCTCAATATCCCTCGTTTCTCCAGGAGCAACGCTTACTGTCACCTCTGTGTATTGAGCAGAAGGATGCAATCTTTGTGCTCCTTTTCTTGTAATTGTAAATTCATGTCCATGTAAGTGAATGGGATGGCTGCTCATCATCACATTCGCTAGACGAATGCGTACGCGCTGCCCTGTTTTGACAACTAATGATTCAATGTTTGGATAGAGGACACTATTGAATGTAAATAGGTTAAAATCGAGCATCTCAAAAGGAATTGGCGTTTTAGCTCCCATTGGTATGCGCCATTCATGCAGGAAAATAGCAAAATCGCGATCAACAGGAGGATCCTCACCCGCTTTAGGATGTATAATGAAAAACCCCATCATACCCAAAGCCACTTGAGTCATTTCATCCGAATGCGGGTGATACATGAAAGTTCCATTTTGCTTGAGAGTAAATTCGTATTTGAATGTTTGACCAGGTCGAATAGCTTGTTGGTTGAGTCCCGCTACTCCATCCATTCCATTGGGAAGAATAATGCCATGCCAGTGGACAGAAGTGGGCTCATTCAATTTATTGGTCACAAAAATTCTTACTCGTTCCCCTTCAGTTGCTTCAATAGTGGGACCAGGACTAGAACCATTATATCCCCAACAGTTGACCCAAAAACCTGGAGCAAATTCTCTACGGATGGGTTCAGCTATCAAATGAAAGACCTTCACATCCCCATCCATCGTCCAAGGCAAAGAGCCTACGTTAGGTGTAATGACGGAACCTAACAGTGCGCCGTATAAAGAAAAAATGACAAGAAACGCTACAAAGACCGTGTAGATTTTCATTCCACGGCTCCTTCATTGCAATACCATGGGTCTGGCTCATCCTCATAGGAGAAAACTTTGTAAAGTTTCCCCCCTAAAGCTCTATCAAGCTGGACTCGTGCCATCCAGTAATTACGTAAGGATAAGATATAATTGCTATAAGCTTGCAATTCTTGCCTTTTGTTTTCTAAAAGACGATCAATTCCAAGCCCCATGACGTTATAGAGCTCTTCAGAAGATTCTAAAATCTTACTTTGCAAGGGTATGATTTGATCTCTATAGTCATTAATGACACTTAAGTTGTTCATGAGAAGTTTATGGGCTTCTCTTACTTCAGAAAGAATTCGGATTTCTAATGAAGCTAGCTCATCCTGGGCTTGCCTTAATTCTGCACGAAGACGAAGACGCGCCGCCTGCCCATAGTTAAAAATAGGGATCTCTGCAGAAAAAGCTGGACCAAGAGTATTAAGTCCATCAGAATCTCTTTCTCCTCCTATTCCAATGCGTCCATTGGTGTAAACCCACCATTGTTTTATTCCCAGTTTGCGGCTTAAACGAAGAACCTCAAAGCGTGCTGCCTGTAAATCAAGCCTTTCTCTGAAGGCCACACATTCTAGGCGTTCAATAGGGAGTCCCTGATAATCAATTTCTGGTAGATCATTCGACATGGTCCACTGAATATCTCCACAAAACCCGAGCAATTTGTTCAGTTTTTCTTTTAACCGAATGATTTCGTTTTGAATTGTTGCAATTTCTAATTTAGCCTCTAAAAATCTAGATTGAATTTGTTGAAAATCAATACTATTAACATTGTCGACATTCTTTTGCCTTGCAGCAATTTCACTATGGATACTGGTGAGTTCGACTATGGATCGAGTATACTTAAGTTCTTGCTGAGCGGCTTGCAACTCATAGTATGTTTGTTCAACATCAAATGCCAAATCTAAAACTTCATTTGTTACTCTCAGCGTTGTTTGTTCAAGTTCTGCTTCAGCGACTTTTACACGAATGGGAATAAGAAAAAGATCTATAAAGCTTGCGACAATTGAATATTCAATGTCTGGTACAAAATTTTTTTTATCAGGGAAGCGAATGACAAGATCAAAGATTGGATTAGAAAATAGTCCTGCTTCGACCAAATCGGCTTGTGAAATTCCAATTTCTTCGAATATTGCTTGAACATGAGGATTATTGAGCAAAGCAATCTGAACAGCAACATCGACTGTCAATTCTTGTTGAAGCAGACAATGAATTTTGCACTCTACTTGATCATCTAATGAGCATCCTTTATTCCATTGAACAGTTTTATCAAGGCGTCGTTCAATATCTGACGAAACGCACAGGTCATCGGATCTTTGTATTTTTGTGCAGGCAGAGATGAAGCATAAAACTGCTGTCGACATAAGTATGCAGTAAAAATTCTTCACCTAAAACTCCGTTTTTTCATCGATTAATGGGCCGCAATTGAATACTTCTCCAAATGACATAAATGGCAGGGATTACAAGTAATGTGAGAAGAGTCAATGAAATGAGTCCTCCCCATAAAGGCGCTGCGATACGCTTAGCAATGTCAGATCCGACCCCTCCGCTCCACATGATAGGAAGCAATCCAAAAATGTTAAGGGCTACAGCCATGATTAAAGGCCTTACTCTGGACGCTCCATGCTCAACTGTCATAGTTAAAAGGTCTTCTCGAGAATTCATACGCCCTTCTTGTGCCCATTTTTTAAATCCCTCATCGAGATAAACGACCATGATTGCTGTTGTCTCTGCCGCCGTGCCAAGAAGAGCTATCATGCCAACCCAAACCGCGACAGAGGTATTATAACTCACAGAGAACATGAGCCAAATGGCACCGATAGCTGCAAAAGGAACTGAAAGCATGACAATAAGGGTTTGAGCTATTCCTCTGAAGTTGAGATAAAGAATGATCGCGATGATGATCAGAGTAAGGGGGATAACAACTTTCATTAAGGCTTGAATTCTCTCTAAAAACTCATACTGACCTGTCCATTTGAGATAATATCCTGTAGGGAGTTTCAAGCTTTGGGCGACAGCTTTTTTGGCATCCCTCACATATCCGCCGATATCTCTTCCTTCTATGTCTACATAGACCCATCCTGTCAAGGATCCCATCTCATCCTTAATCATCGGAGGGCCCAGGACTGCTTCAATTTTACCTAGTTGGCCAAGAGGAACATGTGCGACTCGTCCAGGAGCTCCTTCTGGTTTCATGATAGGAACAAGGATTTTTTTTAAATTATCGATATCGTCACGTAATTCTCGAGGATATCGTATATTAATTTTGTATCTCTCACGGCCTTCAATGGTTGTATCTACATCAAGCCCTCCAATCGCCGTTTCCACTATTTCCTGCACTTCCATGACCTTTAATCCATAACGAGCAATCGCTTCGCGATCAGGAGTAAAATCGATAAAGAACCCTCCCATTTCTCGTTCGGCATAAACACTGCGCGTTCCAGGGACCATTTTGAGGATCTTTTCAAGTTCTTCTCCGAGAAAAGCGATTTCAACGAGATCTTTTCCAAAAATTTTAATCCCGATAGGTGTGCGGATTCCAGTCGTCAACATGTCTATGCGAGCTTTAATCGGCATGGTAAAGGCATTTTGAACCCCCGCAAGTTGAAGAGTCTGGTTCATTTCTTCTACTAATTTATCCTTTGTCATGCCAGGCCGCCACTGCGACTTTGGCTTCAAAGTGATCACGGTTTCAATCATTGAAAGGGGAGCGGGATCAGTGGGAGTTTCTGAACGGCCAGCTTTGCCAAAAACGGATTGAACTTCGGGGAAGCTACGCAAAATTTTGTTTTGTGTTTGTACCAACTGTTTGGCAGCTTCAATAGAGATTCCGGGTGTTGTAATCGGCATGAAAAGAATGGTTTCTTCATCCAAGGGGGGCATGAATTCAGAGCCCAACTTGTTATAGATGGGAATAGTGGCAAGGATGAGAAGAAGACATGCTCCTACTACAATATAGCGAAAGCGGACGCAAAATCTTAAGACGGGCTTATAAGCAGCAATAGATAATCGCGTGACTGGGTTTTTCATTTCAGGTTTTATCTTGCCTCGAATAAAGGTAACCATCAGAGCTGGGACTAGGGTAACTCCCAGGAGTGCTCCAAAAACAACGGAGAATGTCTTAGTATATGCCAAAGGAGAAAATAGGCGCCCTTCTTGTTCTTGAAGAACAAAAACAGGAAGAAACCCAATGACAATAACAAAGAGGGAGGCAAAAATGCTGGGGCCGATCTCTCTAGCTGCTTCGATCACTACATCAACCCGGGGCCGCTTATCTCCTTCTTGTTCCAATTTCTTATGGGCATTTTCAGTCATGATCACAGCAGAATCGACAATATCTCCAATAGCAATGATGATTCCTGCAAGGGACATGATATTGGCATTGATTCCCATGTAATACATCGGGATAAAAGAGATCATCACGGCAATCGGCAAAGTGATAATTGAGACAAGAGTAGAACGAAAATGGAAGAGAAAGATCAGAATGACTAGTGAAACAATGATGATCTCCTCAACCAAAGCCTCTGACAAAGTATCTATGGAGTGTCTAATGAGGGTCGAGCGATCATAAGTCGTGACTACTTTTATTCCAGGAGGGAAAGAAGGCTCCATTTCTTTGATTTTCTCTTTAACCCGATCGATGACTTTTGCTGTATCTTCGCCAACGCGCATGACGACAATCCCACCGACGACCTCTCCTTCCCCATTAAGTTCCACAAATCCGCGACGAATATTTCCACCGATTTGAACGCGCCCAATATCTCTGACCAGGATAGGAGTTCCCTTTTGATCTGTTCCAACAACAATTTGCTCGATCATCCCTTTATCAGTGATATAGCCTCGTCCTCGCACTGCATATTCATGTTCAGCAAGTTCAATGACGCGGCCACCTACGTCTCCATTAGATCTGCGAATCGCTTCTTTAATATCGGAAATTGAAATGTTATAGGCTTGCAGTTTAATTGGATCGATCTCTACTTGATATTCTTTTTGATAGCCTCCAACGCTTGCAACCTCAGCAACTCCGGGTACAGAAGTAAGCCAGTAGCGCAAATACCAATCTTGGAAAGTGCGCATCTCTTGAAGAGTATATTTCCCTGATTCATCGATTAATGCATACTCAAAAATCCACCCTACCCCTGTTGCATCTGGCCCAAGTTGAGGAGTCACTCCTTCGGGAAGCTTGCCTTGTAATTTGGATAAGTACTCTAAAGTGCGGCTCCGCGCCCAGTAAAGATCGGTCCCATCCTGAAAAATCACGGACACAAAGGACATACCGAACATGGTAAAACCCCGGACCAATTTCACCTTAGGAGCGCCAAGAAAAGTGGTAACAAGAGGATAGGTAATCTGATCTTCTATGAGATTGGGGCTGCGCCCCATCCACTCAGTAAAAATAATGACTTGGGTATCAGAAAGATCAGGTAAAGCATCAATTGGTGTTTTGTTAATAGTCCAAACGGACCAGAGCAAAACAAGACCCGTCACAATAAAAACGATGAGGCGGTTCTTTCCACAAATCTCAATGAGCTTACCGATCATGGTTTTTTCTTTTTCCCCATTTCCATGCCCTGCATGCCTCCGCCCGCTGCTTTAAGTCGACTTTCTGAATCGATGAGGAATTGTGCGCCGGTGACCACTTCTTCATTATCTCTTAAACCGCTAATTACCTGATAATACGAACCTGCCTTAAATCCCAATTGAACTTCTCTAGGTACAAAACGTCCCTTGCCAGTCGATACAAAAGCGATTTTTCTCTTTCCCGTATCAATGATTGCTGATTCTGGAACCGCCAATGCTTTGCCCATTTCGACTTGAATTTCAACAGTGGCATACATACCGGGCCTCAGATGCTCGCTTTTATTATCAAAATCAAAGCGGACTTTCATCGTGCGTGTGCTTGGCTCAACAATATAGCTGATAAATGCCACAGAACCAATCAGAGGTTTTTCAGGGAAGGAGGTAAGAGAAAGAGTGGCTTTTTGACCAATCTTCATCCAGGAAATGTCTTGTTCATAGATATCGGCTATCACCCAAATTTGGGAGAGATCAGCAATGGTGAAGATATTCATTCCAGGTTCGACATTCATGCCGACAAAGGCATTTTTGTTTAAAACAATTCCCTCCACAGGGGAATCAAACTTTAATGTTCTTGAAGGAATACGCGTCTCAGTCAATCGATTGATTTCCTCCTCTGGAACATCCCATAATTCCAAACGTCGCTTTGCAGCTTCCAAGAGATCCTCATTTGATTGAGTGAGTTC
>JAGVJV010000214.1 GCA_020050965.1 Parachlamydiales bacterium | reverse complement strand
GCTTGAATCCATGCGCATTTCCTGCAGGATATGGGGAGTTTGGGGGCATAGGACTCGATCGATGCATTGATATTTTTGTCTCTGGCGACTTCATTTATTGGTCCCCGAAGAGACGCCTTAGAGGAGATGTTTTTAAATATCAAAATAACGCAACCAATACGATTAAGATTATCGATGAACACACAGGCTATCGTCCAGGATTTAAAGTAGGGGTTGGCGTAACTCTGCCTAACTTTGATAATTGGACATTGGAAGCTTCTTATACCAGATACCATCACGATTTTACAAATACAGTTAGGACCTCAGGAGCTGAGACCGTATCGCCTAAGATTCTGCCACTATTTTTTATTCCCTTTACTCAGGTCCGCTCGAAGATGACCTATAATTATGATGACCTTCGATTGTTCCTCTCTAGACCCATCTATTTGTCCCCATGTTTGATTTTAAAACCTATGCTTATCTTAAGAGGAACTATCAATGAGATGAACCTATCTCAAACATGGACCCTGCCTCCTGCCCTTGTAGCGCCTGGCGCAATAGGAGCAGATTTCCAAGACTCTCGATTGAAATTTTGGAGTGCGGACATTGGTGCGGGTGGATATGGGTACATGCTTTTAGGGTGTGGGCTCAGGCTGGTCATTGAAGGTCAAGTCTGTGCTGGGTATTTCCGCGCTATAAAGAATCATCAAACGGTCGTCAATAATTCTACGGTTGATATAGGGGCGACAGTCATTACAAATGACTTTGTTAAAAAACCCTTTTGGCTTGGACCTGTGGGAACTGCAGGAGGGGGGCTGGCCTGGGGAGCATACTTCTGCGATCAGCAATATCATGTCGATATATCGGTCATGTATGAGATGGAGTCTCAATGGGGCCCATTCTTATATGATAATTTGGTGTTTGTTCTCTTTGACACGCAATATCGCGGCCTAACGGTGCACGCGCAATTTGACTTTTAATAGGATGAAAAAATGATCAAAAAACAACTTATTGGCGGACTTTTTAGCTTAATAGCCCTGCAATCGCTTCTTCAAGCAGATGAGGGATGTGAGGAGTGCTGCCGGCCGGAAATCATTCAGGGAGAGGCGATGGTATGCGGCCAGCTTCCTTCAATTTATCCCCAGTCAGCTTCTATCAATCTCGGAAACTGCGCGGATATTTATGTAACTGCCGATTTTACCTATTGGGCAGCATATTTCTGGTCCGCAGCTGTGGGTTTTAGAAATACTGCAGACGGTCGAACCGGAATGCTCTATATGAAAGACCACTATCGCCCAGGTTTTAAAGTGGCAGTAGGGTATGATGCTTGTTGTGTAGTTCTTGATGCTCAGTATATTCGTTGGCATCATACCTATAAAACTAACTATGCTGCAAATGCTGGTGAATCCCTTACACCGTTTGTCTTTCCTGAGTTCCTTGGACTGGTGCTACCACCTAATTTTTCACAGCTGAGATCTACATGGAAATATGATTTTGACCAATTCTACTTTACAATGCAAAGACCGTACTATAATGGCGCTTTGCTCGTCCTTGATGCGGTTGTAGGGGTAATGGCACAATGGTTTACGCAAAATACATTTATCAATTGCATTAGTGAGATAGATGGGCCTGCACCAGGCAACAATGGATTTGTCGATTCCAAGAACTCGAATTGGGCGGTCGGTCCTGCAGCAGGACTTAGGGCAAAAACCATCCTTTGCGGCGGTTTGACAGCTCTAGGAAACTTTGATCTTGCTCTTTGCTATCAACGGTGGACAAAAGTGTCTAATACACTCTCTTTCCCACCTGTAAATCCTGGCAATCCTATTGCGAATAGCGAGCAAAAATATAAAGCTACTAGAACAAAAGCGGTTTTTACGGCAGCTCTTGGTTTGGGATGGGAAAGTTATCTAGCATGTCAACAGTATCATCTAAATATTTCTGTGCTCTATGACATGATTGCAACGTTAGGTAATACTCTCAATTTACAGAACTTTATAATCGGCGACTCATATTTACATGGTTGGACTCTAGAAGCACGGTTTGATTTTTAAAATAAAGAGGTAGAAAACATGATCAATAACAGAATTTACAAATTGGCCATCAGCCTAGGGTTTCTTCCTCTTTGTACTTATGCAGAGATGTGCTGCCCACTTATTCCAGGCGATCCTATCGAGGGTCAAGTTAGTCCAGGATATTTTTATCCTGCGCAATTTGATACTTCTGAGTGTGTAGATATTAGCGTCACCGCCGATTTTATTTATTGGGCTCCTCAGAAGCAGCTGAATTCCTATGCTATTGAGAATAATGTAGTTGGTACGACAGTCAACATGCATGTCATTGCTCATCGATTTGGATACCGTCCAGGTTTTAAAGTTGGGGTTGGAATCGGATTACCAAGCTTTGACAACTATGTTTTCAATGCTGAGTATTTTTGGTTTAATCATGCAACGACATCAAGCAAGACCGCAAATCCCGGTGATTTTATCACTCCCCTTCCAGGGATTAGTCAAGGCGCTCCCGCTCCTCAACCTTTTTCCTCGCGCGCAACATCTACTTGGCGCGTTAATCTGCAGATGGCCGCTCTGACATTTGGACGCCCCCATTATTTTGGACAACGGATTATTCTCAGTCCGTGGGTTGGATTAAAAGCTATCTGGTCTCATCAAACCCAAGCGATCGATTTCGATCTGCTTGCTGGGGGAATAGGAAGAGAGAGAAATAGCTTTAAATTTTGGGCAATAGGCCCCAGTCTCAGTGTCGATGCAAAAGGGCTGCTTTGGTGTGACTTTTATGCATTGGGGAAAATGGGGATGATCGTCCTCTATCAACGCTATGCCGAGGATAATTTCACAACAGACATCCCTTTTGCAAATCCTTTCCAAGTGGATTTTTATATCGAAGGAAAAAAACCTTATGCTTTTCCAACCTATTTGGAGTCGGGATTTGGAGTTGGCTGGGGCAAGTATTTTTGCTGTCAAAAATACCATGTTGATCTCGCAATCACTTACGATTATTTTATTGCCATGTACCTCATTCATGTGACCTTCGGTGGTAATCTTGTAAGAGATTTCTACATGCACGGCATCACAGTAAAAGGACAGTTTGATTTCTAATAAGTATGAGCCTGTCCATTGGATAGGCTCATTCTTCGCTAAAAAGTCTGCAAGTCCATTCTTTAACTAGAGAAGTTTCTTCATCCTCAATGTATTTCTTAAAAGCACTCTTTACGTAGTCTGCTTGACAATGCTTATCAAAAGCCCCAATGTCTACATACTCTTGAAGAAGGACAATCTTATATTTTGATTTTCCTGGAGAACCTGGATGAGAAATTTGCCTTGTCGCGTGCGCTCTAATACACCCTTTTTCGCTTTTTTTAGTTAAAGCCATCAGCCCTTTAAAAAAATCCCAGAGTTCCTCTTCACAATTTTCTTTAGGCAACCATTCTGAAACAACAAACACATGACCTGACATACACACACTCCTATCAGCATAAGTATGAGGATGAAGAATAGCATTTTCAATTGAAATGTTGAGCGCAGGGTGCTACTTTATTTCTATGAAGATTACCCTAGTAAAAGCTACTCAGGAAGACAAGAATACGATCCAAAACCTCGGCCGTTTTTACGTGTATGAGATGTCCAGATATTGCGGTTTTTTACCCAATTGGGAAGTCCCCTCCAACGGTCTTTTTGAGTGTAGAGATCTTAGCTCTTATACCGAAGAGCCTGACAGACACGCATTTTTAGTAAAAGTAGATGGGGAATTGGCAGGATTTGTATTAATCAACAAAGAAGGAAGCACGACAGATGTAGATTGGAACATTGGGGAATTTTTCATCATTTCCAAATTTCAAGGGAAAGGCATTGGGCGCTATGTAGCAGAGCAAGTCTTCAACCGATTTCCTGGAGTATGGGAAACTTCTCAAATGCCACAAAATACACCAGCGATAGAATTTTGGGATAAGGTTGTCAGCGGGTATTCAAATGGTCAATTTGAGAAAAGTCTTAAGACCATCCCACAGCCCACACCGCATCCTATGATTATTTTAAAGTTCACCTCTCGCAGAAGTCCGAATATTCAAAGTAGAGAAAATGTATATAAAGTCGTCGTCGATTATGCGCCAACCGAAGCTGACAATGCCTTAGTAAGAGAAGGTATCGTTGCATTCAATGAGAATATATTGGGTGAGCGAGATAAAGCATTTTCCATTTTTTTGAAAAATGATCTGGGAAAAGTATTCGGTGGAATACAGGCATTTATGGGCACAGAATCCATCTACATTGACATATTGTGGGTTGAAAAAAATCTTCAAAATCAAGGATACGGAACACAATTGTTAAATACTGCTGAACGAGAAGCTATTAAGAATGGGTGTGTGTTTTCTGCGGTAGATACTTTTGATTTCCAATCAGAAGAATTTTATTTGAAAAATGGTTATGAACGGATCGGTGAATTAAAGAATTATTGGCTCGGTCATTCAAAACTATTTCTAAGAAAGAATCTATATGTTATTGACTGTTGGAAAGCAGTAAATGGAGAGAAACCGTGCCATACATAACTGTAGGAAAGGAAAACGGAGCCAACATCGAAATCTATTACAAAGACTGGGGCAAAGGACAGCCCATTGTATTTAGTCATGGCTGGCCGCTCACAGGTGACGATTGGGATGCCCAGATGCTTTTTTTTCTTGGCAAGGGATACCGTGTGATCGCCCATGATCGACGCGGGCACGGCCGTTCGACTCAGACCGACGGCGGCCATGATATGGACCACTACGCCGACGATCTAAAGGCTCTTACAGATCACCTAAACCTGAAGGATGCAATTCACGTCGGCCACTCAACCGGCGGCGGCCAGGTGGTGCGTTACCTCGGCCGGCATGGCGAAAAGAATGTCGCGAAGGCAGCGATCATCAGTGCCGTACCGCCACTGATGGTTAAGACCCCAGCTAATCCGCTTGGCTTGCCCAAATCGGTGTTCGATGACCTTCAAGCACAACTCTCCTCCAATCGAGCAAAGTTCTATTACGATTTGCCAGCAGGCCCTTTTTACGGTTTCAACCGTCCTGGTGTGAAAGCGATTGAGCCCAATATTTTGAACTGGTGGCGCCAGGGTATGATGGGCGGAGCCAAGGCCCATTATGAAGGAATCGTCGCGTTCTCACAGACCGACTTTACGGAGGATCTAAAGAAGATCTCAGTGCCGGTTCTGGTCATGCATAGCGAAGACGACCAGATCGTGCCCTATCAAGCCTCCGGTCCACTCTCAGCCAAGCTACTAAAGAATGGCATACTGAAAACATACAAGGACTACCCCCATGGAATGATCACTACGCAAGCCGACGTAATAAACGCCGACCTGCTGAAATTCTTCAAATCTTGAATCAAGGAATAATTCTAACATGACCGCTGAACAGCATGATTGAGATTGGTTCCATTCGCTTCGGAGACTGGCTCTAAAAAGTTGAGCTAGAAAAGTACACTTCTGGTAAAATACTAGTAAAATTCCTCTAAACCATGAAAGAAAATAAAAAACGATGCTTCGGCTCGGCTCCTGGCAAAGAATTCTACGCAGAATACCATGACAAAGAATGGGGTATTCCTGTCCATGATGACAGGCACCTATTTGAGATGCTCATTCTAGAAGGAGCCCAAGCGGGTCTAAGCTGGGAAACCATTCTTAAAAGACGAGATGAATACCGCAAAGTATTCCACCATTTTGACCCTAGCAAAGTGGCCAAAATGACCGACCAAGAATTGAACAAAGCGCTCAAAAATCCAGGCATCATTCGAAATCGTTTAAAAGTTTATGCCGCACGCCAAAATGCGATCGTCTTTCTACAAATCCAAAAAGAATTCGGTTCATTTTCCAGCTATGTCTGGAACTTTGTGAAGGGCAAACCGATTGTAACACGCAAAAAGTCTCTTAAAGATCTCCCCGCCTCTACTCCTATCAGTGACGCCTTCTCGAAGGACCTTAAAAAACGAGGGATGACATTTGTAGGCCCCACCATCATCTATGCCTTCATGCAAGCTGTTGGCCTTGTGGATGATCATCTAGAAGACTGTTGGTGTGCTAAGTGAATAATTTCACTGCCTATCAGGACCGGCTCAACCTGCAAAAGGCCCATTTCTCCTACGTAGATCATGAAAATGCGATGGTAGCAACCGTCTTTAAAGTAACATTAGAAGATGAGAAAAAACTTATCTTAAAAATATGTGCGCGCAGAGGCGATTATCTGCGCGAGGCCTATTTCTTGAATCATTTTGCAAGCAAGCTCCCAGTTCCCCGCATCATTCAACTCCTGCCTCCAGAAACTAATCTACATGGCGCCATCCTCATGGAATGCTTGCCCGGGGATCTGCTTAAAACTGAAAATCTCAATGACAACCTCGCTTATGAAGCCGGATCCCTCCTGGCTCGTATTCATCTCGAGCAAACTTCGAGCTATGGAGACTTGACCAACCCTGCCTCCATGAGCATTGATCCTCGAGTCCCCTTCACGATGAAATTTGAAGAAGGACTAGAGGAATGTAAAAACCATCTTCCTGCCCCCCTTCTCCAAAAGTGCCGCCAATATTTCAGCCAACATGTGGACGCTCTTAGCATTGCAGATGGCCCCTGCATCGTTCATCGTGATTTTCGACCAGGCAACCTCCTCATCGATCATGGAAAGATTCAAGGCATTATCGACTGGTCTTCAGCCCGTGGAGGATTTGCTGAGGAAGACTTTTGCCCTCTGGAATTTGGAGAATGGTCTAATAATTCTGCTTACAAAAATGCCTTTTTGGAAGGATATGCAAGCTTTAGAAAAATCCCCGATTACCACCCCATTCTGCCTCTTTTACGATTAAGTAGAGCGATCGGGGCAATCGGATTCACCGTCAAACGTGGGACTTGGAAAGGCAAGGGTTCACAGCTTTATCAATTTAATCGCGAGTATCTTGAGTCATTTTTTCTATGAGTTTTTTCCTTCAACAACCGGCTCTTCTGCTAAAAATAAAAAGCCTTCGCGATTCTTAACAGTAGAAAATTTGGGCAAATCGGCGCACCTTATATAGCGATTTCTTTCAACAATAAGATTTGGATTACATCTTGCTGCGTGTTTTTCAGGAAGCTCTGCTAATTCTTCAGCCGTAAATGGTGTTGAAAAACGTCTTTTTACAATGAAGGTGCCTCTTTTAAAAAAATTAGGATAATTATTCCAGTTAACACCATGTTTGCTCCACAACATTTCTTGCATC
>JAGVJV010000062.1 GCA_020050965.1 Parachlamydiales bacterium | reverse complement strand
GAGGATGTTCGAGTTGTCTTGGTCCACAAAAAGGACCGTCTTCTTGATCGTGAACTTCCTGAAAGCCTGGGAAATTATGCCGGTAAATTGCTGGCCAAACGGGGAGTGGATATCCGCTTTGGTAGGATGCTGATCGCCGCAACACCAGAGGGTGCAGTTCTCGACGACCAGACCCGCATCCTGAGTAAAACGATTATCTCTTCTGTGCCTTCCATGCCTAACCCTTTGATCGCAGAGTCAAGCCTTCCACAGGTTCATGGACGGGTCAAGACCAATCCCTTTATGCAGGTGGAGGGCTACGATAACATATGGGCCTTGGGCGATTGTGCGATGATACCACTGGCTAAGGAGAACAGTTTTAGCCCTCCGACAGCTCAATTTGCGATCCGCGAGGCAAAGCAACTAGCAAAAAATCTGGTGGCGCAAATACGTGGTAAAGAGAAACAGCCGTTTCATTTCAAAGCTCTTGGAATGCTCGGTGCGCTTGGACATCGCTCTGCGGTGGCGGAGTTATTCGGAGTCTTTAAATTTTCAGGATTTTTGGCATGGGTCTTTTGGCGCTTCATCTATTGGATGAAATTGCCTGGAATCGATAGGAAAATCAAGGTCGCGGTCTATTGGTTTCTTGATCTTTTTATTCCTGCCGAGACTGTCCAGCTCAAATTGTCTCCCTCTCAAGGGATCACCCAGCTCCATTTTGAACCAGGTGAGATTATCTTCAATGAAGGAGATACAGGTGATTTTCTCTATATCATCACTCAGGGAGAAGTGGAAGTTTACAGCAGCACAAAGGGGCCTCTTGCCAAATTAGGTCCTGGGCAATACTTTGGTGAAATGGCACTTTTGCGCGAAGCCAAACGGAATGCGACGGTTCGCTGTACGAAAGCGACCAATGTCCTTGCATTGACCAAGAAAGATTTCGGAACTCTTGTCGCCAATTTTAAAGAACTCAAACAAAATTTCGAAGATACAGACCGGATCCGCTCTGAGAAATAAGCTATGAGGGAATTGCAAAACTCCAATTCGGGTCCAAATCTGCGCTTTCAACTCTGCTTCGGATTTTTCGCAAGTCGCCTATGGCCAAAAGGATATGTCAACTTGCGAAAAACACGAATCAGAGTCGAAATCATCGAATTTGTCCTCCGAAGCGAGTCTTGCAATTCCCTCTATTTCTCGTGGCTTACATAGGCTCCATCCCAATCTGGGCCAGGAGGATTTGCACGCATGCTTTCGATTCGCTCTAGATAGAGTCCATAGAGCTCTTTTTGCGATGGGTAGGCTTCTTGCAAGCGCTTAAACTCGCTTTCAGCTTTATCCCAATTTTGTTGGAAATAGGCCTCTAGAGCTTCGTGATGCGCCTCTAACTCTTTTATGAGTTCTGGAGAGGCCTCTTTTGTTAAGCAAATCGGGCAAAAAATCTCAACGCCTTTCTCTTTCCCTTTCACTTTGAGCTTGTCTAGTTTGCGATAAGCAAACTCATCTTTCGATTTATTGTATGTTTGCTCGCCGACGATGATCCCTACATGGTAGAATTTTGTCTGCCCTTCGAGGCGTGAGGCCAGATTGACCGTATCGCCGAGTACCGTGTAGGCACGACGGAATTTAGATCCCATGTCCCCGACGTTCATGATTCCTGTATTGATGCCTACGCCGATTTTAATCCTCGGCTTTTTTTCATTTTCAAAAACGTCGTTGAGTTTGGCAAGAGCAGCTTGGAGGGCGATTCCGGCAGTCACTGCATTGTATACCTGCTTAGGATCTTCCAGGGGAGCACCCCAGAAAGCCATTACCATGTCCCCTACATACTTGTCGATGGTCCCCTTGTGGTTAAAAATCACCTCGGTGATTGGGGTCAAATATTGATTCAAAAACTGCTTGAGCTCTGTCGCCGTCATTTTTTCGGAGACGCTTGTAAAACTTCGAATATCGGAAAACAGAACTGAGAGCTCCTTACTCTCTCCCTCCAAGCTAAATTCTCCACCCTGTTTAAGCATATTGTCTAGATATTCGGGAGGGACATATTGACCAAACATCGACTTTAAATCTTTAGAGCGCATCGATTCAAAAAAGTATCCGAAAATGAGATTGAGCAGAAAAAGCAGAAGGATAAGTCCAATTGGCAGCAAAATCGAAATAACGATTGCCTGCTTACTCCAAAGCAGATAGTTGCCAAAGATCATGAGTAGAGGCAGGGTGATGCCGAGCACAGTGATGGCAAATGCCCCTAGGAAGGGAAGAATCAGGGCATAAAGGGTCCCGATCACCAGCATCACAAAGAGGGTAGCCCCTCTGCCCCAAGAAGGCTTATAGGGCAAATAATGATCGAGGATCCCTGAAGCGACACTCGCATGCACTTCAATTCCAGGATAAACTGCGGAAATAGCTGCGGGCTTGATATCGCCAATGGCCGATGCTGTCGCGCCAATGAAGATCAACTTGCCGTTAATTGCTTCCTTAGGGGCCTGATCATTTAGAACGCTGGCAGCAGAAATATAGGGGAATGTAAAGGAAGATCCGCGGAAGGGGATGAGCATCCTCCCCATCGCATCAGTGGGGATAAACTGCTGATCAAGCTTAATTCCCTCAAGTACAGAAGAGTTCTCATATTTTGCTGTGACAAGATCCATTTTTCCGATCAGAAGATAGTGAGAAACTGCTTGAAGCCCCAGAGAGCCGTAGAGATCCGATCCATGCCGATAGAGCAGCGGTGTAAATCGGAGCACCCCATCCGAATCGGGGGTTGCATTAATGAATCCTTCTGTTTTTGCAGCTTTTTGCAAAATTTCAAGATTTGCCAGATACCCCATTTTTTTTGGAATCGCCAGCTGGTCTTTCTGCTCGGCAGTAAGCGTTAAGAGTGGCAGAGGCAATGAACCGACTGCTTCTTCTTGAT
>JAGVJV010000074.1 GCA_020050965.1 Parachlamydiales bacterium | reverse complement strand
CCGATATTACCCCTGCAATTTGAATTGAAAATCGGCTCAAAAGAACCCGAAAATCGATAGAAACTAAGTAATGCAAGAGGTCTTTATGGCAGGACATAGTAAGTGGGCAAATACCAAACATCGTAAGGGGCGGGCGGACGCTGCTAAAGGCAAAGTCTTTACTCGTCTGACCAAAGAGATCATTAGCGCGGTAAAGCAGGGGGGGCCTGACCCCAAATCGAACGCGAAATTACGTCTCGTCATCGACAAGGCAAGAGCTGCCAACATGCCCAATGAAAATGTCGAGCGCAACATCAAGAAAGCGAGCAATGCCGACCAATCTGATTACTATGAAATGACCTATGAATTTTATGGGCATAATGGGGTAGGCATCATTGCAGATATTATGACCGATAACAAAAATCGAGCCGCTTCTGATATGCGGATAGCGACCAATAAAAAGGGGGGGACGATCGCCTCTCCAGGTTCTGTCGCCTTTAATTTTGATCGCAAGGGAGTCATCGAAATCCTCAAAAATGGGATCGTTGAGGATGATCTTTTCCTTCTGGCCACCGATTCGGGTGCGGAGGATTTTGAAGCCATTGAAGACCGTTTTATCATCACCACAGCTCCCGAAACTCTCTATGAAGTAAAGGGAAAACTTGAAGCACAGGGGATTAAGTGCCAAGAGGCCGATTTCGAGATGATCCCCAAGAGCTATGTCACCTGCGGGCCTGAGGCTGCAAAAGCCAATATGGAGCTCATTGAGTGGCTTGAAAATCTCGATGATGTCGATGCCGTCTATCATAACATGATTGAGGGGTGACGATTTAATGCCGATTGGAATGCTCTCTCCATCTCCCACCTTCAATCAATTTTGGTCTGTCGCACACAAAGCTCAGCCCGATGAGCGTCTCATCTTTGATAAGGGAAACGTCTCAAATGTTTCTAAGAATTACCGATTTGGCGATCTGGAAAACGAGACCAATAAAAAAACTTGGGAAGCATTCTCTAAAGCCGTCACAGGGGCATTTTCACCTGAAAAAATCAAATGGATTTGCCAGCGCTATTTTAATAAAAAAAGTCTGCCCGACTTGATCAACTCCTCAGGAAAGCTCGAGAGGCACCATGTGGCTTGCTTTGGAGTGGGGGCTGCATCTGCACTAAAGTCCGATCTCCAATATGCTGCAAGTCCTTGGTATATGAAGATTCCCGATTGGATTAAAGTTCCCGATTGGATTTGCGAGCACTATCTTAATAAGAAAAATATGCCCGACTTGTGCAAATGCTCAGTTGAGGAAGTGAAAAGTCTCTACGATCGAGCGACAGTACACGGTGATCTATTTGATCCCCAAAAACCACACACAGTTCACGGCTCTCCAAGGGAGATGCTAGAAAATTTCATTTTCAATCCTTTCAAAATGGATCAACAGCGTTGTAACCTATTTGGAGGAATCGCCGATTTAGTCTCAAAAGATCCTCTAATCCCCAGGATGCATCCCTACTATTCTCGCTTGTCGATGGCGATTACTTGCCTATTTGAAAATCCAACCGATGCTGTCGATCCAGAATTTATTATCCCTGCTCCTGGAGTAAAAGATGGAGAAATGGACTTTTACAGGGTCTACAGAGTCATTTCAGAAGGGGGACTCACTGCGGTTGCTTTAGTGCCCGTGTCAGATTCGTCGCCGTTGCAGCCGATCATCTCATTCCGTTGCACAAAGCAGGCACTTTGGCAAAAAGGATTCTTCGATTCCAATCTCGACAATATGGATGAGCAGATGGGAAAAAAAGGATTCGAGGCTTGTAAAGAGAAACTCCGCCAACTCATGGCAGATCCTAAATTTTCTCAAGGAAAGAAAATCAAAGTGCTCGCCTATAGTCAAGGGGGAGGCCATGCAGGCCATTTCTTAAACGATGTCCTTGGAAAGTACTATAGAAAAATCGACGAGTTCATCGGATTTAACTTTATTGGCAATGATAGCAAAAAAGTACCAGAAGAAGAGTGGGTGATCCCGGGTATTGCTAAGCAGGTCAATGCTATTCCGAAAAAGGAAGAAGCCCCTAAATTCACTATTTATCGAAACATCGGCGATTGGGTTAATGGTTCTGGAATTAGACATGTCGGATGGGGAATTAAACATCCCAATAGTTTTGTGCGCGTTTTTGAATGGATTATCGACGACTATCCGGTCCCGCTCAAAGACCCTGAAGATAATACGCAGAGAAATATCTGGTTTAATCTGCATGGTGTTCGTCCAATGGATTCTGCTCGGACACGTCCTTATGAATATAATCTCTATCAGGGCCGTACCCAATGCGATCCAATTCTTGACACTTACAAACGGGATCCTACTCTAGAAGATATCCGGCAAAAATTTGGTCATGAAGTGATCTTTCGAACATTGACGACAATTTTGCGGATCATCGATTTGATCGCCCGCATTTTTGGCATTAGCTTCCTCAAGAAGTATGTAGATAGGCATTCTGCAAAAGTCTAATTTACCCAAGATGGCAAAAGTAATACCCCGATCGATTTTTGGCAGCTTTCCAGCCCGCCTACCTGCCTATTTTTGAGTCATCTTGGGTAATCTCAATTTTCTTCCTGATGAGGATCGGCAGCAAAGAAAATAGCCCCAAGCATAGTAAAATGATCTGAGCCTCTCCATTGAACACATTCCTTGCAGAAAATCCCTCTACTGATTCGAAGATCGTATTAAAGCCTTTACCCGCCACAGTTAAAAGAAGAACTTTTGGAAGCATTCCAACCATCGTCGTCCAAATATAGGTCCTCAATCTGACATTAAAAAACGCTGGGATCAGATTGGCGATTGGAAAAGGGATAAAGGGGACCAATCGGATGAAAAGCATGTAGCTGATAATATACCTTTCATTAATCTGGAATCCTCGACCAATTGCAATCTTCGCGCTTAAGAAGATCAAGCTTGCGCCAAGCGTAGTCCCACACAAATAGTAGAGGGCACACCATGGTTGAGGGAATAAGAAGCCAGACAGAAGACCCAACATAAATCCTCCTGGCATTGAAAGAATCGTCGAGCCAGCGCTATAGCTGATGAATATCAGAGGCGTCAGGATAGGATGATTATTCCCATACTCGATCATCTCAACGTGAAGGTATCGTAGAGTCTCGAATTCCACCACTTGATAGAACCCTGTTAGATAGGCACTGAGCATCAAACCAGCAATGAGCAGAATAGGAAGAAACCGGCACAACATTTTCATTTTTTTCGCTCTCTTACGTGTTCGTAGATGATGGGAGCTAAAGAGAGTAGTCCAACGGCTATCAAGGCAAATTTAATTTCAGGAGTGAAAATATCTGCAATCGTCAGATAACTATTTTTCGCAAATAGGTGCGAGAGGCTGCGACCTGCATCAGCCAAGATGATACTTAATGGGATGACCCCTAAAAAGCAGGTCCAGATGAAGGTCTTTAACCTTATGTCGAAATAAGCGGCACAGACATTGGTGAGCCAAAAAGGGAAGACGTGGGAGAGGCGTAAGAACATCAAATAACTTGCCTGATGCTTTTTGAATTTGATCCGTAGCTTTTTAAAGAAGGGTCGCTCCGTTCTTACATCTTTAAACATTTCCCGCAGGATAACAAAGAAGATGATGGCGCCGATCGTTTCTGCAACCACAATGTAGACAACGGCGAGGGGAAAGGGGAAGACTAACCCTCCAATCAGTGACAATAAAGTAGAATCTGGAAGAACTAGGCAAACCGAAACAATATAGACCCCGATAAAGATGAGGGGAGACAAGATCGGGTGGTGATGGACGAATCCAAGGAGGGAAGTTTGTTCTTTTCGTATGAAGTTGAGGGAGAGTTCCTTATGCAGATTAGTTATATAAACAAGGAGAATTAGCACTAGCAGCACAATAAACGGGATCAGATGCCTAATATTCTTCCTCATCCCCTCCCTATATCATAACTTATATGCAAAAGTCGAGAAAGCACCGTGAACGTTTGCGTTTGCGTTTCCGTTTTCCGATCTATTTTTCGTTTTTCGGAAAAGGGAAAACGCAAACGCAAACGTTCACGGTATCTATTGATGAGAACTTATCGCCAGGCGACAAATGTGCCGTGGGTTTGGAGCTCTTCTTTGGAGACCATCTCGTAGCGGAAGTCGTTATCTTTGGGGGTGAGTCCTTCGTAGAGAATTGCAATGCGCCGGGTATTTTTACGCGAAAGGGTCTCCTCCGCCTCTTTTCTGGTCTGCTCGTAGGTGAGATTTTGCAGGGCGGCAATCCGCTTATTGATCAGCTGGAAATCGCCATCAAAATCAAAGCCGAGTAGGAAAAGGCGGCCGCCCATCAGGCTTAAATTTTCGGGAGGCATTTGTAGGTTCGCGATTGCCATTTTGCGCACTTTTTCAAAGCGTTCGATTGGGAGCTCGACTGTGTAATGCTTGAGGAAATTCTCGAGATAGAGCTCAAAGCGGGCAATTAGGTCATTTGGCTGGTGGGTGCTGGATTGGACTGCGAAATACTGAAGGAGCTGTTTTTCCGCTTCCTTGTCCCAAGCTTGAGCGATATAGCCTGTTTGTTGCTTAGTGCGCAGGGTGTCATGAAAGCCGTCTTTGAGGATGGTGCCAAGGATCTGCTGGGCAGCTCGTTTTTCAAAGGAATAGGCGCCTTGCTCGATGACGAGGAGGGCAGCATTCCCGAGCATGGGGGTCGATTGGGCTAGCATATAGGGTCCTTCGCCCTCTTTGAGCACTAGGATTTGCCTTTTGAATTGTTCTTCAATTGGATAGCCGTCGGCATTCAATTTGTGCTTAATAGAGGTCCAGAGCCCGTCTGCATCTTTTCGGGTGAGATTTCCATAGAGGAGTCCTTCGGTATAGGCCTTTTTAAAGAGTTCGGAGGAGAATTCTAAGAATTCTTCATAGCTGAGGGCTTTGATTGCCTTAGCTTTCTCCAGATTCATAGGGGAGTCATTGAAGATGATGCTATTGAGAAACTCAAAGGATTGTAACAGGGGAAGCTCTTTCGCGCTATTTTCATACGCGGCAAGTGCAGACTGTTTGTAGAGGTCAAATTGCTCACGGGTTGGGCGCACTTTTGGCAGGGCCGCAAAAATATCTTCGACGAGTTTGCTGGATTGGTCGCTGTAGCCATGGACGGAAATGAAGACAGAGCCAAAATCTTGTTTCAGGCCGAAGGAAAAGCCTGCTGTTTGAGCTGCAGAGGTGATGGGCATCAGCTGATCATCGAGAGCTTTCAGATAGAGATCGCATAGGGTCTTAGCCTTGGCGCTTCCATCTAGCAGAGGGGACTTAACTCGGAAGAAATGGGCAATCTCTGGTGACAGATACTCCTTATCATCTGAATAGTAGATTTTTCCTAAGGAGTTATTTTGTATGATCGTGGGGACGATGAGCTCTGTGGAGGGGATGTTGTTGATGAGAGCAAGGTTTTTGGGAATGAATGGGTTAGGAGGAGGAAGCCCGATTTGTGGGTTGATAGAAGCATCATTCCATGAGAGCAGCTGTTTTTGAGGGATGTCTGCTACGGTGTATTCAGCTTTCATCCATTTTTCTTCACGATTAGGGACGACATGGGTTTTAGAAGGGTCGGCAATACAGAAAAAGATGCAATTCTCTGGGGTCAAATGGTCGATATAGGTAGAGATGAGTTCAGGATCATATTTTGTCGGGATAAGGTTTTTTTTGGGGAAAGTTTCTAAATCTTCATCAACAAGCTTATGAGCGTATTCCCTGACAAATTCAAAAGCATCGCGACGGGACTGATATTGGTAGTCGATTTCGGCGATTTTTTGGACTTCATTAAACACGTAATGGGGAATTCCGGTCTTTTTTAGACGTGCAATTGCTTCGAAGCAGTACGTGATGACAGTGTTTAATTGCTCTATCCCTTTATCGGAGAGTTCGATATCGATCGTAAAGATTTTATTGATTTTGCTCAAAGGATCTTCAGCGACTTTGATCGCCTCGGCCAAATGCAGATTTTTGAGAACAGCTAGAAGACTATTCTTGCTGCCGCTATTTAATGTATAGCTAATCAATTCACCTACTTGAACCTCTTGATCTGCAGATAGGCTAGGAGGAAGTTCCCAGGCTAAAGAGAGGACTTTCAAACCTTTAATCGGCTTGATGTAGATCATATGTCCCCGTTGCTTCTCAGAAGACATGGGAAGTAGGGATAATTCATGACTGCCGGCATCAGCTTTAATTGGAGAAAAATCCTTAATGGTTTTTTCGATTAGCTCGTCCAGGGGCATCGAGGATAAAACGACGAGGCTCATTTTACCTGCACTATAATGCTCTGCGTACCACGCTTTCATTGCGCTTTGGGGGATGCCGCGCAATGTATCGGCGTTTCCTGTGGAAAACTTGGCGATGGGGTGATTCTGATTGCCAGTCTCTTTCAGAATCATGTACTGGCGCCATCCATCGTTTTCAATATTTTTTGCATGCTCTTGATCGACAGCGAGGAGTTCTCTTTCAATGCAATGGGGGTTGAAAAGGGGATCGATAAAAAAGTGGGCGAAACGGTTAAGCGCACCTTCAAATCCGTCATTATTAACGGCGAACATATAAACGGTACGATCCGAAGCGGTGTAGGCATTATATTTGCCTCCGTGATCGTGGATATACTGGATGTATTCCGATTCTTGCGGATAGGCCTTTGTCCCCATGAAAAGCATGTGTTCGAGGAAGTGGGCCATCCCGGGGTATTCGACAGGATCGTTCCATGAACCTGCTTCGACAGCGAGTGCTGCCGCAGATTGTTCTACTTCAGGATCGGAGATGAGATAGGCTTCTAGTCCATTCGGGAGACGGATTTTGGCTGTTTTTCTCTCAGAAAGACATGGGCTGAGAATTTCGAGTTCAGATTGATCCTGGACAAGGAGTGGATTGACATCGGCTCCAAACAGCAGTGCCATTGATAGTATAAGCGGTCCCATTGGTTTTCTCCTTAGAGGGTGTCTTCAAATTTTCTGTAGTCATCATGGACTAATTTCCAAATATAATCGGATCGGGATTTTCTGCGTACATCCTTATCTGTGTGATCTGAACCTGGGAAGTGTTCCATGTCAATCTGCGGGCCAATAGCCATATGGATGCCGACCCTTTTTAATGCGCGGTGTTCGCCTAATTCAATCTGAACTTTTTCAGGAGGGGGGAGAAGCTCATAAGTTCCAAGGGCCATAGGATAGAAGAAAGTGGGCGTCTTAGATTTTTTTGCCATCAGATAAAACATCTCGATGCTTTTGGGATCGAAGGGAGCTATTTCAATTTCTCCCTTAGCATTGCGCCGATCGCGCCCGCCGCTCGGCGCGACGTAAATGCATTTTCCTCCTTCACTCAGCAGCTCACTCATCGACATCATCGATTTTTTATTATGTAGCTGTTTTTGGGTTTTTAATTCGGGAGGATGATCGATGTACCTTTTGGAGTAAATACAGATCAGATCACAGCCCATGCTAAAAGGGATGGCAAGTATATCGGTCACCACTCTTTCGCCAGCGACAAAGATCATCTGCTCAGCCAAAGAAGGATATTTTTCTTCTAAAAGAATTCCGATTGCTTGTGGATCAGCTTCAGTTTGGTGATTGGCAAGAAAAACCACATTATGATTTTGTTTTATATGCTGGACGATCTCTTTGATGTACTTTTCCCCTATGATGCTCGAGCTTGCCTTGTCGATAAGGGGGCGGAAAAAATCGATTCCAAAACGGTAATAATCAAAAGGCTTGCGCACTTTTTTATGATAGAGTTGAAACTGAAATGTTTCCTGCGACTGTTTTTTGACTTCCTCAAGAAAATCAAGAAACATCTGATCGATTTCAGTAAGGGATTGCTCCTGATCGATCGATTCTAAATAAGTTGTATAGAAAGACTTAATTTCGCCTTCCTGTTTAGGAGAAAGAAAATTCTGTCTTTTTAGTTTTTCTAAAAAATTAGGTTTCGAGTTTTTGACCATTGAGTGTGGAATAGAATTCGAATTCATTTAAATGTAAAGTGTCCTCTGTCTCAAAAGCGAGTTGCGCATTGAGCTCTTCAGCGATCTTAGAGAGGAAATCGATGTCTCCCTCCTTCAGATATTTTTCAAGCTGAGGGTGGCAGATCAGTTTCAGTCCAAACTGTTGCTTCTGATTAATCAGTTTTTTCAGAGCCCGTTCGATGTCAATAGATGTGCTTTCAAAAGTTCTGATTTGACCTGTCCCGTTGCAATAGGGGCAACTGGTATTCATCGTCTGGGCGAGCGATTCACGGCTTCTCTGGCGGGTCATCTCAATCAGACCAAATTCACTCATTCCCAAAATCGTGCACTTCGCGTGGTCATCCTTCATCGCTTCTTTGAGATGATCGAGCACTCTGCGTTGATTCTTCCGAGACTTCATATCGATGAAATCGCAAATGACCAATCCTCCGATATTTCGAATGCGCAGTTGTCTTCCAATCTCAGCAGCTGCTTCCAAGTTGATGCGGACGAGCGATTCTTCAAGATCACCACCTGCGGATTGCCCGGAACTTCGCCCTGAGTTGACGTCGATCGTGTACATCGCTTCAGTGCGATCAAAAAAGAGATAACCACCAGAAGAGAGCCAAATCTTGCGTCTAAGCGATTTGTCTATTTCCCGTTCGACATTAAACCTTTCGAACATCGGCGTTGTATCGCGGTAATATTCGATTTTTAGAGGATGCTCACCGCTATATTTTTGATACATCTTTTTGAGGTTCAAAGCAGTATTGTAGTCATCTACCAAGATCCGGTCATGTTTCTTATCGACCGCCGTCATGAGACAACGTTTCATCAAGTCAGACTCTTCATAGAGGCAGGTTGGTTTGGAAGTCTTCTGGAAATCATCGACGATCTGTTTCCAAGTGTTCAAAAGATCGTGGGCTTCATCGATGAGCATTTCTGGAGTTGCATTCACGCTTGATGTGCGGCAGATGAGTCCCATGTCGGAGGGCATTTCGAAAGCCCGAATGAGTTTTTTCAGGCGATCTCTCGATGAAGAGTCCTCAATTTTCCGTGAGACCCCTCGATGTGGCGTATTGGGTAACAAGACTAAGTAACGGCCCGCAATTGACAAATTGGAGGTTAGACGTGCGCCCTTGGTTCCAATCGGTTCCTTCACCACTTGAACTAAGACCGTTTGGTCAGGTTTTAGGTGCTTAGCGATATCGCTTTCGGAGCTTTTTTTCTTCTCTTGGGCAATTTCAAAGTCCATCTCGAACATTTCTTGGAATTTCTGTGTATTTTCCAAGATGTCAGAGATATGGATGAAACCATTTTCTGATTCATCGATATCGATAAAAGCAGATTGGATATTGTGCAAGATATTGGTGACCCGACCACGGTAAATATTTCCTGTAATCTGGCGGGTTTTTTTTCTTTCGACAATGAGATCGTAGAGCTGCCCCTCTTTGAGAAAGGCACACCGGACCTCTTTGGATTCAACATTAATAAGAATTTCTTTCATAGATACACGTCTTTTAATACCCAAGGGTACCAAAAAATGGATTACAAAGGAAGCCCAAATCCCGTACCTCTAAAGTTCAGATTTGATTTTTTCCAAAAAGAAGTGGTTCACTAGGTGGCTGGCGCCCCGGATGCTGTTAAAAAAAGCTTCGGCCGTCGATTCCCCATGACATTTAATGACAATCCCCTCGATTCCACACAGGATGGCCCCAGGGTATTCGGCATAATGGAGACGGTGATGGAGAGTATTGATCATCCCTTTTAGGCCGGGAAGCAGCTCAACCAATTTAATATTTTGTAATTGACCAAGGATGAACCCCGCAATCCCTTCAGAAGTTTTCAAAAAAACATTTCCAGTAAAGCCGTCTGTGATCAGCACGTCGATGTTACCATGAAAGACATTTCGCCCTTCAATATTGCCGACAAAGACAGGTTTGTCGAAGGGGGCATCGCGGTTGAGGGTCTCTAAAATTTCATATGCTTTACGCAGCTCGGGTGTCCCTTTCTGCCGTTCTTCGCCGATGTTGAGAAGCCCTACGGTGGGGTGAGGGATGCCTCTTGTTTTTTGATAGGCGATTCCCATTTGGGCAAATTGGAGCAGATTTTCCGCTTTGACATTGACGTTGGCTCCCACATCAAGGACAGCTACAGGCTCAAGTTTGGTGGGCATT
>JAGVJV010000066.1 GCA_020050965.1 Parachlamydiales bacterium | reverse complement strand
GTGCAATCTTATCCCAGGTAGCTTCAGGACTAGAAATTCGGTGAGTTCCTTCAAAAAAACCTTTGCTGGCCTGAAAGCTTTTTCCTCTATAAATAATCGGTCTCATGAGCATCGTATATACTTGCATCTTTTTTTTTGATACGAGAAGATGAGAAAAATGAAGAAACTCCATGTCATTTATTATGCTCTGCTTAGGCAAGAACGAGGAATCGCTCAAGAGACGATTGATACGAATGCAGCCTCTGCGCGCGCGCTCTTTCTCGAGCTCAAAAAACTCCACAGCTTCAAGCTTTCCGAGGCCCACATAAAAGTAGCGATCAATTCTAAAATGGCAAGTTGGGATGCAGCTTTAGAAGAAAACGACACTGTATTGTTTATTCCTCCCGTTGCAGGAGGATAGTACCAGCTTGGATCCGAAAACCTATTATTCCAGACAGATTCTTCTTCCTGAAATCGGCTCTGAAGGACAGAAGAAACTCCAAAATGGAAAAGTCCTTGTTGTGGGTGCTGGCGGACTCGGATCGCCCGCACTTCTCTACTTAGCTGGCGCCGGAGTTGGAACAATTGGAATTTGCGATGGGGATCTGCTTGAGGAAAGCAATCTTCACCGTCAACCGCTCTATGCCGCTCAAAACCTTTCCAGACCTAAAGCCGAACTTAGCAAAACCCGTATTGCCGAGCTCAACCCGCACATCACAGTGCATACTTATCCCTATCGACTGACGGCGGAAAACGCAAAGGATATACTACAAGCCTATGACATCGTATTAGATTGCACCGACAATTTTCAGACCAAATTCTTGATCAACGATGCCGCTCTTTTTATTCGAAAACCGGTCATCCGCGCCAGCATCTATCAATTTGAGGGACAGATTCAAACCTATATTCCCAACCGAGGAGATGCCTGCTTGCGCTGCCTGTGGCCTGAAACACCTCAAGAGGGATGCGTCGGCACCTGCGGCCAAGTTGGAGTATTAGGCCCAGTGCCAGGATTTTTTGGCGTGTTGCAAGCAGTTGAAGCTCTGAAGTTTTTTCTCGGGATGCCGACTTTAAAAAAGGGGCAAATCCTCTTTTCCGATCTCATTCATTATACGCAGCAAGTTATCTCATTCGAGCGCAATCCCGATTGTCCTTTATGTGGAGAAGCTCCAACGATTAAACAGTTGCGCGAGAATGAACTTTGGGAACTCTCCTTAAGCGATTTAAAAAATGGGCAATTTCATCTGATTGATATCCGTGAACTAGAAGAGAGGCTCGCCCAGCCCTATTCCGGTCTCTGCTCTATGATGCCGCTCAGTACTTTCAATCCTGCAAATCTCGATCGACAAAGTTCTTATGCAATCTTCTGCCAAAAAGGAAAACGGAGCCAGCATCTTGTCCAATCTTTAAGAGCGCAAGGATTATCGAAAGTCTATTCGATTATCGGCGGAATTGAAAAACTTATAAGTTGCAAATAATTATTTCATTTATCAGGATGAAAAAAAAGCGTAACCAAGGAGGCACTATGTCCAAAGAAAATGCATTAAAGTTCCTAGAAAAGATGGAAAAAGATCCAGTCTTTAGAGAGAAACTCAATAAAATCAAAGATGCGAGTGAAAGAAAAAAAATGCTTCTTGCTGCGCATCTCGACTTCGATAAACATGATATTGAAGCCGCAATGAAGGAAAAATATAAAAAACCGCTAACTGAAGAGCAATTGAAAAAAGTTGTTGCTGCCGGCGGCAAAGGAAAACCGCAATCCTTTGAACAATACAAGCAGTATATAAGATACATTTCCACTTCATTAGAAGAATAGTTCAAAGCGAAATTCTCCTTGCGATCCGGAGCAAACGGTGTTAGCCTAATAAGTGATTTTTCGTATTCGCTTAAATAAGGCTAAACCGTTATGAATATTCAAGATCTACCCATCAGTGGAAAAAAAGTTCTCATTCGTGTTGATTTCAATGTCCCCTTTGACAAGCAAGGAGCGATATCGGATGACACCCGCATTCGGGAAGCGCTTCCAACCATTCAATACATTCTCGACAGAGGTGGAAGCGTCATTCTAATGAGTCATCTAGGAAGGCCTGACGGAAAGAAGGATCCGAAATTTACCTTGAAGCCCTGCGCAGAGCGTCTCAGTCAACTCCTTGGAAAAGAGGTGAAGATGGCTCCCGATTGTATTGGAGATGAGGTGGAGAAACTCGTCAAGAACCTTAAATCAAAAGAGGTGCTCGTATTAGAGAATCTCCGTTTTTACCCTGCCGAAGAAAAGCCAGAAAAAGATACTGAATTTGCAAAAAAATTGGCAAAATTGGCCGATTTTTATGTGAATGATGCTTTTGGAACAGCCCACCGAGCCCACAGTTCAACCGCGACTATAGCCCAGTATTTTAAAGGGAAAAAGGCTGCTGGATTTTTGCTGCAAAAAGAGATCGACTTCCTGGGGAGCCATTTTGCTCAACCTGAGCATCCTTTCTATGCGGTCATCGGCGGCGCCAAGGTTTCGACCAAATTAGGCGTATTAAAGTCCCTTTTGAGCAAAGTCGACGCACTTTTTATCGGCGGAGGAATGGCCTATACATTTATGAAAGCGCAAGGATTATCGATTGGAGACTCCCTTTGCGAGGATAATTTGTTAGAAGAAGCAAGACAATTTTTAAAAAGCGCCAAAAAGCCGATCTATTTGCCCAAAGATATCGTGATCGCTAAAGAATTTTCTAATGATTCTGAGCAAAAAGTGGTAGAAACCAGCAAAGGGATCCCCGATGGCTGGCAGGGCATGAATATTGGCCCTGCGACCTCGAAGCAGTGGAAAGAGGAATTGCAAAAAGCCAAAATGGTCTTCTGGAATGGCCCTCTGGGAGTCTTTGAATTCCCCAATTTTGCCAAAGGAACCCGCGCCATGGCCGAAACCCTTGCCAATTTGGATGCTGTGACGATAGCCGGCGGGGGCGACTCGGTTGCGGCGATCAATCAGGTAGGCTTAGCTGAAAAATTTTCTCACATTTCGACGGGCGGCGGAGCCTGCTTGGAATATATTGAATACGGCCATCTCCCCGGGATTGATGCTCTATAATTTTTTTAAATTAAGATCAAATTAATAAAAAATCATTGGTTTTCCCCTTTATTTTTATTCCCAATCAGAGTATTCTTAGGCTTTAACAGGAAGATGTATGTCAACGCCCTCAGGGTTTGGTAAGCTGCGTTCTCTTCTATGGCCCATTTATGGAGATGAGCATAGAAAGTTCGTGCCAATGTTCCTGATCTTTTTTTTGATCTGCTTCAACTACAGTGTATTACGTTCGGCTAAGGATGCCATGGTTGTCACAGCCCCGTCTTCAGGTGCTGAAGCCCTACCATTCTTAAAAGTCTGGGCAATTTTGCCCGCAGCTCTGCTCTTCACTTTCATCTTCACTCGCCTCTCAAATTGGCTCTCCCGAGAGAAGGTCTTTTATGCTTTAATGAGCATCTTCTTGGGCTTTTTCTTTATTTTCACCTTCTTCCTCTACCCTAACCAAGTAGCTCTGCACCCCCATTATTTTGCCGACAAACTCCAGGAGTTTCTACCGCAAGGTTTTAGCGGCTTGATCGCTCTCTTCCGCAACTGGACTTATACTTTGTTCTATATCATGTCGGAGATGTGGAGTACGATGATCATGACAGTCCTCTTTTGGGGATTTGCCAATGAGGTCACTTCGGTGCGTCTGGGGAAACGATTCTATGCCATTTTAGGGATAGG
This sequence comes from Parachlamydiales bacterium, assembly GCA_020050965.1. Lineage (GTDB taxonomy): Bacteria > Chlamydiota > Chlamydiia > Chlamydiales > Rhabdochlamydiaceae > Sacchariniichlamydia. The sequence goes on along the minus strand of JAGVJV010000066.1, from coordinate 1,102 downwards.
GGCGAACCTGGCGACTACTTTCGCTGGACTCATCTCCAGCCGTATTTCCAATCACGCCTACAATCCCGCCATCCCTTTTGGAGTAGATGGTTGGGGACAATCAGTCTTTATGCTCAATGGAATGGTCATTGTTGCCGGCTTGCTTAGCATGGGGATTTTCAAATGGCTCCATCTGAAGGGGCTAGGCTATAACTCTGTCATCGACAAGAAGACCGAAGCAACACAGAAATTCAAGATGGGAATTCGGGAAAATTTCAAATTTCTGGCTAAGTCTAAATATCTGGTCTGCATCGCCGTTGTCGTCATCATGTTTAACATTTCTTTGACCCTCATCGAAGTTGTCTGGAAAGGGCAAATCAAAGAACTCTATCCGAATCCGAATGACTTCAATGCCTATTTTTGCAACATCTTGACCTGGACCGGGATCATCGCAACGATTGGAGCTTTTATCTCCAGCTACATCATCCGCCGTTTTAGCTGGACCACAAGCGCACTCATCCCTCCTGTAATCTTCCTAGTCACTGGGGTCGGTTTCTTCTCGTTTCTCTTATTTAAAGACTCAGCCCTCTCCTCGCTCGCGGTTCTAATCGGCAGCACTCCGCTTGTGATCGGCGTCTTCTTTGGCTCGCTGCAAAACATCCTCGCCCGCGCCTCCAAGTACACACTATTCGACGCGACAAAAGAGCTCTCTTTTATCCCGCTCAGCAAAGAGAGCCGGATGAAGGGCAAAGCAGCAATCGACGGATTCGGCTCTCGCTTGGGAAAATCGGGCGCATCGATCATCCATCAAAGCTTAATTATGATCTTTGGATCGATCTCTCTCAGCGCTCCATTCGTAGGAGGAATTTTAGTGCTCGTGATCGGAGGCTGGATTGTCGCAACAAGATTGCTTGGCAAAGAGTTCCATGCTTTAACATTGTCTCATGAGACCCTCGATCTTAATGAAACCAGTAGCGAAGTCAAAGAACCAGAGCCTGTGCTGGCCGCAACCGACGCTACCCACAGCTAACGCATGGAGAAGTGGCTCGAATTTATCCATCAGCATGCAAATTACGCTCATTGGGCGATTTTCGGCAGCGCGCTTCTAGCGGGGATGAATATT
>JAGVJV010000151.1 GCA_020050965.1 Parachlamydiales bacterium | reverse complement strand
TAATCGCCTGCGGCATTATACATCGCTAGGCCTGTTGGGAACATCACGTAGACGGTTACGAGCAGAGCGATGCCGTTGAGCACTTGGTTGGGCGGCGATTGCTGCACGCCGATCGCATTGCGTAGGAGCGAGAGGACGATGACGACTTTGAGATAGGAGGTGAGCAGCATGACGGCAAACGGAAGTAGAGAAAGGCCAGCAAGGACTGCTAACTGCGTGATCAGGGTGGGCGTTGCTGCTTCTCCTGGAGCATTAGCGGGGAGCTGAGCCATCAGACTTGTCGTTGAAATCAGGAGAAAAAGGATAAGAAGGAGTTTTTTCATATTATTATATATTAGACTTATTGCTTGTATTTTTCAAAGGCCCGTTCTAAAGCGCGCCACTGATTTTCGATCGTCGCATTGATCATCCCCCCTTCGGTTTGGATGATGCAGCCACCTTGCTCGATGTCTGGTTTTTCTTGAATGACCAAAATTTCTACCTGCTGCAAGATCTCTTTTAATTTGGGTTTTTCAGCATCGAGATATTTTTTATCCTCAGGGTGAACATAGATCGTTACTTTGCGGCTCTCTGAGATGGGCGCAATTGCTTGCAAAACGATATCGACGATGGTCTCTGGAAAGGTTTGCAACTCTTTGCCGACGATCCTTTGCGCAGCTTTAAGGGCAATAGGAAGGACGAGCTGCTGCAGCTGGTGACGAAGAGCTTTGAGTTCATTGTCGATAAAGAAAATGTGCTCATTGAACTTTTCCAGCCCTTTTTGATAACCCTCTTCTTCCGCCTCTTTGCGCAGAGTTTCACATTCTTTTTTGGTATTTTCGATCAAGGCTGCCGCATCCTCTCGCCCTTTCTCGAGGATCTCCATAGCTGAGGCAAGCTGGCTATATTCGCTAGCTGGAATCGTTTTTTTGTCAGTAGCAGGATGGACTTCGCCTTGATAGATTAGGGAAAACAGTTTCATGGGCTCTCCTCGTGTGTTAGAAATGAGACAATTTTTTGAATCTGTTCGGTGAGGATTTGTTCTGCTCTGGCATGGGTCGGTTTTTCATTGTACTTGAGCAGCGAGGTCCCCAAATGCATATTGAGGCGCCTTGTGATGTACCAAATCAAGTGTGGGTGGGCTCCATAGAGTGCCAGGGCGAGACGATGAAGTCCCCGTTCCTCGAGAATTTTAGTCAGATGTTCTTTACTTCCATCCCATTTGTCTAAGAAGAGCCGTTTAAAGGTGAGCGGCTCTCGATGAAGCAGGAGCGTGTTGAGAAATTCTCCTTCACGTTTGGGTAGTGCGCTAAATAATTTTTTGAGCGCCGCCGTTGCAATGATTTGCCTCATCTCAAAGGCGAGGTCGTGCAGTCCTAAATAGGGGACGATTTTTTCGAAAATGGATGGGGCCAGATCTAAGAGGTCGTTGAGGGGATGGTCGGGCAAAAAGGCATAAGGCACTAGCTGCTGATTCTGCGCCACCACATCTTGCAGCGTCTTGCGCAGCCACCGTTTAGCTATAGGCTTTAGTTCCGGGAGGTGATTGCTCAGTCCCAATGCTTTTTCCAACCCATGCTGCTGGGGTTTTGATAGAGCTCCCAAAAAGAGGCGGATTTCATTTTCAGTCAGAGTACGCAAGTAGGGAGCAATCCAAGAATAGTGGGTCTTATCGATCAGTTCCCAATCGAAATTCTCGCTCTTCAAAGGGGCGCTTGCTGGTAGTTCCCCTAAATCGAGCTGCTCTTTCCTAGGCAAAAGAGCGAGCATCTCGCTTTGCATATCGGCAGGGCACCGGTCCAAGAATCCTTTGCATACCATTAATGCTGCGGTTTTCATGGTCCTTCTTTGGGCTCTTCAGGATTGCGGAATGGAACGGGGTTGAACAGATTTTTCAGCCCTCGTGAGCGCAAAATGGGGTAGAATTTCCAAAGCATCCAAACTAGGAAGATGCCGAAAACCACCATCGTGAAGATTAAAATAAAGAATAGCACTCGAAATCTAGCCGCCGAGGTTTTGCTCATCACGATCGACCAGATGCTCACATATTCTTTGGCTTGAGGGGTAATTTCCTCGGGTAGTTCACCAAAGCTGATGTCAGTAAAGCGAGAGCGGTCGGAGATGACGGTCACATCGTTAACATCCAATCCCGGTACGCTCGCCGAAACGAGCCGTTTGATTTTGGTGACCAGATGGCTATTGGGGTCGTCTAGAATTCCCTGGTGCTTGACAAAGACAGCCGCAGTCGCTTTTTGCCTCACAGCCCCTGGAGTGGGGATCCCGGTCTCTTCAGGGGGGATAGAGAGTTCAACATCGGCATCGATCACCCCGTCAATTTTTCGAATTGTCCCGGCGATTTGGGCGGCAAGACCTGCCTGGTAGCGGATCGTCTCTTCTGTTGCCGAGGAGATCAGCCCCGATTTGGCAAAGATATCGAGTAGGCTCACCGTCTTTTTGCGAGGAAGGCCAATCCTGTTGAGGATCGCCATCGCTTCGACCTCTTGCTTTTCAGGAACAGCGATGCTCCATAAAGTTCCGGTCGCAGCTCCAACAGCAGCACCTCCAGCAGAAGGCGCCTCCTGTTTCATCGCAGTCACCCCTTTGCTCGCCAGCAAAACGATGATCTCGTTGGCTTCCCTTTCGGGCACGTCGTTGACAATGACTTTAAGATTTTCGCAACCTGCTAGAAAAATCAGGGCTGCAAAGAGAAATAGTTTGGATAGTACTCGCATGATGAATCCCTCGCTACCCTAAGAATGCAAGAGAGAAGAATTAATGGCAATTCATGAAATTTTTTTTAAGCTACATGGACCAAATCGCCGCATTAGATAATCGTTGATTCCCAATAATGCTGCATTATAGCGGGCTCGATTTTTGCGCCGGAGTAGTTTGCGTAGATAAAAGTAAGGGAGGTTTTTTCCAATGAGCTTGGAGAGGTAAAATAGACGTCTTGGCCCATCGAAATTCCGCTCAATCCAGAGCAGACGGTTGCGCCAATAAAAGTAGGTTGATAGAGGTTTTCCCCCTTTGAAGGAGGCAGAGACCTTGTGCCACAGAATCGCTTTTGGCTGGTTCATCACCAAAAAACCGGCGCGCCTGGCCCTAAAGCAAAAATCGGTCTCTTCCCAAAAAAGGAAAAAGCGGGGATCAAAAAGACCAATGGTTTCAAAGACGGCCCGCCGGACCATGATCCCAGCACCGCAGACATAGTCGAGCTCTTGCGGCTGCTCCCATGTTTTTTGATCATCGATTTCCCGATAACCCACATAGTTGAATGAAAGCCGCTTGGCATTCCAATTTCCCCCAAAGTGGTCGAATCTACACGGCTCATTCATGAGATAGATCTTGGCTCCCAAAATCCCCGCATCAGGATACTGTTTAAAGCCCTCCAGAAAAGCCTCGATGATTCCAGGATCGACAACCGTGTCATTATTCAGAATGAAGAAGTATTCTAGTGGACGTTTTAATGCAAGCTTTAGGCCGACATTATTCCCACCTGCATAACCAAGATTTTCGCCTGTTTCAATGAGAGTGAAATGGGGGAAATGGGTGCGGAAATGGTCTTGCGAGCCATCGGTTGAGCCGTTATCGACGATGATGATTTCTACTGCAGGATAGGTAAGATTTTGCAGAGATTGTAGACACTTGGTGGTGTCCTCTTTCCCATTCCAATTGAGTACAATGATTCCAACCTTACTCATTCTCTAAGAAATCAGAGGCAAGCTTATAATGATCCCCACCCAATTTCCCGGAGCTATGGAGGATTTGAATGACCTCTTTTATTCCGATCACCGCGTGAGGGACATAACCGCGCGCTTTGATTTTCTTTTTTCCTCCGAGTTCATAGTCGACAAATGCAAGTGTATCGCTCACCTTTATCCCTTCCTCTTCAAGGTCCTCGATCGTGTCCAGGGTATGCAGTCCAGAAATGCACAGATCTTGAAGAATCAGGCAACTTTGCCCTGTTTTATAACTCCCTTCAATTTTATGCACCTTTCCTTTTGCCTCTTGCCTCCTCAGCACCAGATGCAGCTCTTTTTCCCAGGCGATGTAAACAGCCAGGCAAGTCCCAAATAGCGGGACGCCGCAGATCAGATCAAAAGTAAAATGCTGCGCCTTTTCATACAGCGCAGCACACACCGCTTTTGCAACCTGTGGGTTGGAGATGATGACGGAAAAGTCGATCTGGAAAGGGGCAAAGAAGTCCTTCTTAATCTCAAAATTTCCAAACTTAATTGCCCCAATCGAGTGGAGCTTTACTATGAGCTCTTTCATTTTTTAGTATTTGTGTCGCCTGTTTTTTTAGGATCTCTTTTCTTGCGATCGATCGTAGAGGCGTCGGTGTTCGGAGCCGAGTCCCCCTCCTTTTTCTTCTTTTTGAGAGCAGAGATTTGTTCTTTCGCCTTCTGTGTTGTCTCAGTGGCTAGCTTCTTATACTTGTCCCCGCGGGCTTTCTCTGTTGCGAGTTCTTCTCTCAGTTTTACGAGCTCTGCTTCCAGGGCAGTTTTTTCTTCATTATCTTTGGAAGAAGCACTCACTGCAGCAGGTTGTTTTAGTTCTGCAACTTGACTTTCCAATTCTATATTTTTTCTCAGAAGCTCGGAATTTGCTTCCTCCAAATCAACTGCTTTGGTTCTAGCAGTTTTGAGTTCTCCCTGGAGCTTTTCAACCTGAGCACCAGAAGCAGTTTGAGTGTGTTCAAGTTCTGTAACTCTTGCTTTTGCAGTTTCGAG
>JAGVJV010000052.1 GCA_020050965.1 Parachlamydiales bacterium | reverse complement strand
TTGCTGTTAAGAATCTCTGATAGTAAAGAGGAATATACTCAATTTTCTACAAGAACTGATTCTTCCAAAGAAGATAGTCTAGAAAAAATTAGAAAAAAAATGCGTGTAAATCTGGCTCATCTTGGTGGAATGGAACAGTATTATGAAAAATACCTAGCAGATTTTTTCAATATATATTTTTCTGTAGATAAAAGTTGGAGAGTAACAAAAATAGGCAACTATACATCAGACTGTTTCAATAATGTTCAATACCATGAAGACCAACTTCTATTTGAAAAAAAAATTACAAACCTATGCCCGGGCTGGGAATATTATTGCGGTTGTTGGGGATATTCAAGAGCTAAGTTTTTTGGAAGAAAGACATATCGAAGTTATTGATACCTCGAATATTTCGGATTATACTCTAATCGATTTTGACAATAGGAATTTCTCTTTACATAATCCTACAGTCATTTGGACAAATATTTATCATGCACCTTCCTCTTATTATTCAAGGAAATATATCCCTTGTAGCGACAAAGACTCGCATGAAAAAATTGCTTCTTTGGTATCTGAACTTAAGAAAGCCGGATCTTTTGAATTCCACAGTAGAATAGGCGATCGTTTTCGTTATATCTGTAACTTAAAAAGAAGCGATTTGATTGCTTTAACAGCGGGTACAGCTTCCATTTTAATAGCACAATTGGAATCTAGTAGTATGGACTCTTTTTGCAAGGAATTTTTTGCACCTTCAGAAGATGACTTAATAACAGAACTTTACAAGAGAACAAGAGAAAACAAGCAGTGATCATATTACTCCTCTACCACAGACCGCCTCTCTTTCTTCTCTTTCCTTTTCCGTTTTTCCTGTAGCACTTTTTCCTTGGCCCCCTTGGGCTTCTTTGTAGGTATCCGCTTTTTCTTCTTTTTGGCCAAATCCTTAAGTTTTTTGCGCAGCTTTTCCAAACAGATCTTCTTATTCAAGAATTGACTGCGCTCCTCCTGACAAGTGACCCGCAGCCCGGTGGGACGATGGATCAGCCGGACAGCGCTATCGGTCTTTTGGACATGCTGCCCGCCCTTGCCACTGGATTTGAAGGTTTGAACTTCGCATTCATCTAAGAGTTTCTGTTCTTCAGGGTCCATGATCACCTGGATAGTAGGGTTCAATGTGGACAATCACGTCGCGTACTGCGGGCCATTCGGTCTGAATGGCTCTGCGCACTTTTTGAGCAATTTTATGTGATTCTTCGACGGAGAGCTCTGGATCAACTTCGACATCGATGCCCACAAAGGCATCAGGACCGTAGGATTGTAGACGGATTTTTTCAGTTGCAAGTACGCCGCGGACTTTCAGCGCAGCCTCACTCACTCGGTTGTACATTTCAGGAGAGGGAGCGCGATCGATCAGTTGATTGATATTTTTGCGGGCGGCAATGACACCGACCACGATCATAAAGATGGCAATGGTGATCGCCCCCATATGGTCAAAGAGATGGGCATATTGGGGGAAAAGGGCGACTGCGCAGAGGACTAGAAGGGCAAAGAAGCTAGTGAGAGCATCGATCCGATAATGAGCAGCATCGGCAAGCAGAGCGGGGCTATGTTTTTGCTTGGCGGCTTTTTTCAAAATCTGATGGCAGATCTCAAGCAGAATGACTGCCATGAGAGGGATGATGATCGCTACAGTGGGGATCTCTCTTTGCCCTTCTCCGATAAAGATCTCTTTGATTTGATCATAGGAGCTGACAATTCCTAGAAAAATTAGCAAAAAGCCGATCATCAGCCCAGCGATGGGTTCAAAACGGCCATGGCCAAGCGGATGCTTTTCATCGGGGGGTTGATCTGCCTTATGGATACTCCAAATCAGGGCCATGCTTGCTAGGGCGTCGACCGAATTGGAAAGAGCATCGAGCAAAAGGGTGGAGCTGCCAAAAAAGATAAATCCGAAAAACTCGGCCAGGATAATGATTCCCCTAAGCCCTACCCCTCGGCGCGCGCTAACAAGGAGTTTTTTCCTTCGAGCTAGACGGGATTTGGTGACGCTGCGATCAAGGGGTAGGGCTTTGGGAAACTTAGACATTATTTAGAATATCGGTCTGCGACCACTTCCCAATTGATAGTGTTAAAAAAGGCATCGATGTATTTCGCTCTGTCTAGCCCATATTGGGTGATGTAGGCGTGCTCCCACACATCCATTACCAAAATGGGCTGTCCAGTTGCCAAATGGCCCACATCGTGCTCGTTGATCCAGACGTTTACCAGTCTCTTTGCAAGAGGGTCAAAATAGAGGATGGACCAGCCGATGCCCCGCATTAGACCAGTGGCTATAAAGTCTTTTTTCCAATTTTCAAAGGAGCCAAAATCCCGCTCGATCGCTTTATTGAGAGGAGAGCCTTTATCGAGCTCTTTTTTACCGCCAAGGTTCTCAAAATAGAGCTCATGGAGGCGCATCCCATCGAATTCCCAGCCAAAACGACGTTTAAGCGCCTGATACTGATATGCTTGAGTATTGCCCTCGTAGCTTTTTAACAGATTCAACAGCGCATTTGTATTGGTCACATACCCCTGATAGAGTTTGAAGTGCATCTGCAGGAGTTGATCGCTAAACCCCGGTGTTCCAATGAGATGAGAAAAATCTCTCGGTTTATATTCCTGAGCAGAACCTATATTGCTGACTAATAAAAGGATACCCACTAGGGCTGCTGCTACTTTTCTCATAAGCCTCCTTTGCTATGAATTAGGATCATCATCAAAAAAATCAAAAAAAAATTCAACACTAAAGTTATTAATAATAATTGTTTAGAATCTGTTAATTTAGTATAATAGACACTAAATAGGCTTAATTAAAATGAACAGAATTGAAAGCAGTGCTCAATTATCTTTTTTTAATCCGTATCGGGTTGCAGGTGCATCACCGGTGGTAGAGCTTGCCCAAAATAATATGGCTGTAGCTACCCCAAAAACAACACTCGTCGATCGGGTTGTGGATTGGAGTAAAGCAGTCCTCTTTCGGGATTATGAAAAAGGGTTAGACATTGTCGATAAAGGAACCTGGCTGCTCGATAAAGGGGTCGTTGTCGTTGTGGGAAGCATGCAGGCGGCTGTCATTGCCGATGGTCTTTTTCATCTCAATATCTTGAAAAATGGCTTCTTTTCTTTTATTCCCTATGCTTTGAAGTTATTGCTCACCCCGGCTGCGATTTTTTTCATCGTTATAGGCGCAATCGAAGCGATTTTCGAGATCATTAATCTTAGGAAAGGGGTCAAACTTTTAAATAGCGTCAATAAAGAAAAATCGCCCTTGGATGGTTTTGAATTTATTAAAGACCGCTACTTCACCCTCCAAAAAGACGAATCTCAAAAAATTGTCCGCTTAATTGAAGAGAAACTACCTGATCTTGACCAGACATCTAAAGCTGACCGGTTTGATGAAATCGCCAAACGGGCCCTAGAGATCAAGTTTGATAATTTAAAAAGAAGGATTTCCCCTGGCCTGGCCGAAGAGGTCAAGGTTCAACTCGATTCGATCATGAAAGAACTGCAAAGTCCCAATGAATCGATCCGCAATGCGGCTGAAACCCGGGCAAAATTGCTGATGGAGTCGGTCTCAAGACAGGCCAAAAACAAAATCATCATCCACGTTCTTGGCATTGTCGCGATTTTCTTCACGGTACTCAGTGCCATCGGAATGGCTTCTGGGATAGGGACAATCGGATTTTTCGTCGCCATGGGCGCATTCACAGCATTAGCAGTGATCACCAAGTGGATCATCCAAAAGGGGCTCTATGAAAGAGAAGTGGCGAATTTCTACGACAAGGTTACAGAGCTAAAAGAGGTTGCTGTAGCATCTTAGCCTTATGCTCTAAGAGCTCCTTCACGCTATCATAGGCATGTTCCGACAAAGTGGGATCATCGTCGTAAAAGAGCCATTTCCCCTCTTTATAGACGAGAGTTTTCTCGCAGATTTTTCCCTTTTTTTCCGTATAGGTCAGCGTGATGCAAGTCACAGGAGAGGAAGGGCTCTCATTAAGGGTATCCTCAAGATCCTGAGCAAATTCATCTTTGCGGAACAGATAGGTGCCAAATGGCTTTCCACTCAGGAGTTTTTCTGCCTCCAATCGATCGACATTATACCAAGCATCATGGACCAGATTGCGGACCCCTTCTTCTTGATCGCTGATCACAAAGTCGACACTGGCGATCTGGCGTAAAATCCAAAAAGCATCGCGGGCATGTTTTGGGTGGTAGGCCAATTCATTTAAAGTCTTCACTGTTTTGCTAAAAAGCTTCTCGGCGTCTGGCTTGAGCTCCGAAAGATCAAAAGCCTGATTATTGCCCTCAGAAAAGATCTCAAATGCCCCCTCTTTTCCTGGATGCAATAGCAAGATGACCGCCTTCCACTCTCCGTGACCTTTTGGTCTAGTAAATCGTAGCTCCCCTGTTTGGCAGTTGAGGTAAGCTTTATACCCCTTTTTAATGCTCTCCATGAGGACTTCCCGTTTTTGCCCTTGTCGATGGACGAGC
>JAGVJV010000063.1 GCA_020050965.1 Parachlamydiales bacterium | reverse complement strand
TCTACGAAGCATTTGATCCCTGTATTCTTTCCTGTGATATCGGCTTAAAGAAACCAGATACAAGGGCCTATCAACTTCTCATTCAGCGGCTGCAAATCCCCGCGGGTGACATCGTCTTCATCGACGACAAATTGGAGAATATCGAGCGGGCAAGAGAGCTGGGCATCGATGGGATCCATTTTGAATCTTACGAACAGCTGTGCCTAGAGCTCAAACTGAGAGAATTGATTTAATCATCGTTAACTAGATCTGAATCAAATGAGTCAAATCGGCACTGATCAATTTGAATCATTTAACTCAAAAATAGGGTTTGAGCTAAAATTTGAGTCAAATGAATCAAATCAACTTTTCGAATTAAGCCCACTTCATTGATGTGGGCCCATGCTATTGTCTATGAAAGATCGAGGGCAGATAGTTGCGGAAGTTGCGCTCTCCGAAGCCTAAAACGAGCATATATGCTCCTAAAAAGCCCGATCGGATGAAAGCTCCCCTAAACAAGCCTCGGATCCCATCATTTTGGATGAGCATTTTGGCCGTCCTTAATGTCGAAGGATATTTGTTCACAATATCCCCCTGCATCAAGACATTGATTTTATCTGCAGGCGTACTTAGGGCACCTGCAAAAATGCCCATGATAATACTCGCAAGCCCTTCTCGTTTTCTTCGATCTTGGACTAGCCCTTCGAGTTGATTCTCGACAACCGGTCTGCCGCCAAAGAATGCACCAGAAACCATCGCGTCTCGCAAAGCGACGGGACCAATGGCTTTGAACAGTCCACCTGATCCCGTTTTAATGGCACTCCAGAAAGCCGATGCGGCCGTTCCTCCCAAAAGCTGATGGATTTTACACCAGCGTTCAAAAGGTGCGATCATGGTCGATGTGAACAATCCTGTGGTAACCGCAATACCCACCTGCTCGCCCTTAGTTAGCGCTCTATTGCGAGCTACTGTGTCCGCGAGCATCCCATTCACTAAAAAAGGAAGGCCTCCTTGGACAACAGCTCCAGAACAGTTGGCTAGGGTCCCATTAAAGAGCACCCCATTGCGCAAATGCCGAAGCGGCGGAATTCCTGTTCCACTGCGAATAGAGTTTGCGATTGTACTAAGGGGCGGCGGAAGTCCGTTACCCGACAATTGATAGGTTTTACATGTATCAAGCGCCTGCGTAGTTACTACTGCGGCCACATCGCTGATCACGCCATTGGTATAATTACCCAATGGATTTAAACTGACATCTGTATTCGATGACATAAAATTTCTCCATTTTTTAAAAAATTATTTAATACAAAAAATATGTGATTTGAAAATAGGATCGTTCGAGGCTTAGCGCCCCTTACGACGTGGAGAAACTTTAAATTTAGAAACAAAAGAACAGTTCAGATCTGAAGAGACCTGATTGGAGAGGCAAAGAATGTAAAAATGCATCTCACTTTGTTCCATGACAAGTATTATACTATTATCGGTTAGTTACTATCAAACTTTTTTATCTGAACCAGAAGTAATTCTCATCGCCCCTTCTACATGACCATGATCAGGCACCAGAACAAAATTGCTATAACATGTAAGTGAAACCCGATCGACAAGCTCTTGGCGAGTAGCCCCATTTGAGTCTGCGAACAAGGGAATCTCCCCCTTTTTCTCATAAAAGATTTCTACTTTCACGCTATCGGCCTCAGCCAAAGATTTGGGCAATCCTTTTTCTACCAGATATTTGTGTATGGGCAGCTGGGGCGTTTTATTGATGGAAATGAAGGTTGGAATCGCTGTCAAAAGGCGAATAGGCAATGTCAGCAAATCGAGTGCAGCTGCAGCAATCACAGCAAAAAACCTTAAAACAATGGAGTCGACTCTAGAGGCATGGTTGATCAGCGTAGGGAAGAAGAGGTCTTTAGCAAAGTTGGATAGACTATTTGCGCGCACGGGGAAGAGCAATGCAGCGTTCCAACTGACTGTATAGCGGTTCTCATTTAAAAGATTTTCTATATGAGGATAATCTTCAGAAGGGAGGGTGGCTTCCCATTTCTGCATCCCATCTAGACTCTTTACTTGGCATGATATCCCAGACATAAAATCTCCTAATTTTCTAGAAGATTATAGCGTTATCTCTTTTGGGCAGCAATGTCAAAAAATCCAACTCTCATTTTCATCACTCCACATATTAATAATAAAAATCTGTTATAACTCAAAAATATGAAGGAAGAAAGTATCGTCCCCTATCGCTACATTGCCATCTTAGCTTCGGTGGGAATTGCCCTTTTTCTCATTTTTGACTTTCTCATTCCGAGTCTTAAACCCTTTGCCGATTACCCTCTCTACGTTGTCCTCTTGCTGGGAGGAGGACCTCTCATCTTCATGCTCCTGCGCAAAATGATCCATCTGGAATTTAGCTCCGATCTATTGGCGGGGATTTCGATCGCCACCTCTGTGGTGCTTGAGCAATATTTAGCCGGCTCACTGGTTGTGCTGATGCTATCTGGAGGACAAGCCTTAGAGACCTACGCGATCGGAACCGCTTCCAAAGTGCTCGAAAAGCTAGCCAAGCGGGCACCTACGACGGCCCATCGCAAAAAAGAGGACACTTTAGAGACGATTCCGGTAGAGCAGATCAACATTGGTGATACTTTGGTGATTTTCCCCCACGAGATCTGTCCAGTCGACGGCGAGGTTGCTGAAGGGCGCGGAGTGATGGATGAGTCTTACTTAACCGGAGAGCCTTTTTTTCTTTCGAAGGCACCTGGTTCTGGCGTGATCTCCGGGTCGATCAATGGCGATGAGGCGCTCACGATTAGGGCCAATAAACGGGCAATCGATTCCCGCTATGCCAAGATCATGGAGGTGATGCGGGAATCAGAGCAGAAGCGGCCGAGGATGCGCCGTTTGGCCGATCAGTTGGGCGCTTGGTACACTCCCCTTGCCGTTCTGATTGCTTTGATTGCATGGGTAGCAACTGGCGAGGCAATCCGCTTTCTGGCGGTTCTCGTGATTGCTACTCCCTGTCCCCTGCTCATTGCAATTCCGGTTGCGATCATCGGCTCGATTTCGTTAAGCGCCCGCTGCGGTATTTTGATCAAAAATCCAGTGGTATTAGAGCAATTGGACCAGTGCAAGACGATCATTTTCGACAAGACCGGGACTCTGACTTATGGCAAGCCGGTTTTAACAGATCAGATTGTCTTCGATTCTCGCGATCCCAAAGAGATCCTGCAGATGGCCGCCAGTATTGAGCATTATTCCAAGCATCCCCTGTCGAGCGCCATCGTCGAAAAAGCTCAAGAGGAGAAACTGAGTTTATTAGACGTCAAACATGTGAGCGAGCCCAAAGGAGAGGGATTGCGCGGCAGGATCGATGGTACTGAGATCATCCTGACGAGCCGCAAACAGCTCGATCGTCTTGGCTTGAAAGACAAGCTTAGCCTGTTACCCAAAGGAATTGGCTTGGAATGCATCGTGCTCATCAATGGGCAGCTCGCAGCCTATTATCGATTCCATGACATGCCTAGAGAAGAAGGTTCCTCTTTCATTGGCCATCTTAGCTCCAATCATAACATCGAGAGGATCCTACTCGTATCTGGCGATCGGGAAGAAGAGGTAAAATACATGGCCGACACGATGGGGATCAAAGAGGTCTACGCCAGCCAAAGTCCCGAAGAAAAAGTCGCCATCGTAGAAAAAGAGCGAGCAAAGGCGAAGACGGCATATCTCGGCGATGGGATCAATGACGCACCTGCATTGGTGGTCTCGACTGTCGGCATTGCTTTCGGCCAAAATAGCGATGTCACTGCCGAAGCTGCTGGCGCAGTGGTGATGGACAACTCGCTTCGCACCGTAGATGAATTCCTTCACATCAGTAGGCGGATGCGGGTGATCGCTTTGCAAAGCGCCCTCGGCGGGATTTTCCTCTCGCTGGCCGGGATGATCATCGCCGCCTTTGGTTATCTGCCCCCCGTCGCCGGCGCGATCGCACAAGAGGTGATAGACGTGATCGTCATCCTCAATGCCTTGCGGACCGCTTGGCGCCCCAAGCATTTTATTGATATGCCTTAGGCTCGAGTTATACTCGATACCTTTTGTTGTATATTTCCCAATAATATAGATGCTCTGGCTTGAAGTCTTGACCATGAGGCCATTCTAAATTTGCTATCTTATTTATTTTTACCTGATTAAAGTAATTTAGATCTTCTAACTCTTTCCAATAACCTTTTTGTTTGACTTCGCTGAAGTCGACCGTTTGAATTTTTCCGTCTCTATAATATATCTCTATCGTGAAGTCTTTAATCATCTTAAAACTCTTGATAGTGAACTTCCTCGGGTCCATGACTGCCACTGCCACCTTTCCTGCAAAATCTCTGATTTCTAACCAGCGCGGATCATCTATT
>JAGVJV010000216.1 GCA_020050965.1 Parachlamydiales bacterium | reverse complement strand
GGATGGAATCTTAAATAGCTCATATCTAAAACAACTGAGCCTAAATCGAATCCGACATTTACTCTAAAGCCTGGCCGATAAGATGTACTATGAGGCAGGGCTCTTATTTCAGTAGAATCAAAAGAGAGGCTGAGCGCAGACTCAGGAAAGATATCCTTGGAGGCGCTATAATAAAGAAAATCTCCCTCTGCATAAATATTCCAACTGCAGCTGGGAGAAAAATTTGCTGGATAGGGATAGACAGTACCGACACAGCAAGGGTCTAGCGGCTCGCTTACAATAACAGAGGGACAACAGTCAAACCCTTGTTCCTCTTCCGCAGTGAGCATTTGGGCTAATCCCAAACAAATGCAGTAGTTAATTAGGTGTTTTTTACCCATTTCTTTTCTCCTTAAAAATCAAATTGCCCACGTACTGATAATCCCATGAGTGCGGTTGTGCCATTTCCAATACCACCTGAAAAGTCGTCCAACTTCACAACATCGTCCATAAAATCGAAGGTCACTCCTAAGTTGACGTGATAGCGTCTGCAGCAGAAGTAGCTTCCCCAACCGACTCCCATTCCCCCTTTTGCATAGATATCTAAGTGCTTGATATGGTGTTTTGTAATCACGACAGGAGAAACACCAGGGATAATGGTGGCAGGGGTGACGACTTGATGCAAAGATCTTTCATAAGCATACAACAGGGCAACATCAGCGGTTCCTATCAAACTGAATCCCCAGCAAAGGAGCCAGCTTCCCTCAAAACCTGCCGCTAGGCCGATAGAGGTATATTTAATGATCGATTGAAATCGATTTGATCCTCCTGCAAAGTCGATCAAATTCTGAGAATATTCGACATTTCTTTTTAGCCATTTCAGCCCGAAGAATGGACTGAGGATGACTCGCTGCCCTAGATAGTTAGGCCTTTGCATATTCAGAGATGCAATATCATAGTGAAAATGGGATCGATTTTGGATTGAGCTACCTGCAGTTGCAATGCCTAAAGTAGAAACTAGACTATTGGGTAAATTTGTTGTCATCGTCTTGCTAAACGCATGGTGATACCGGAAATAATCGATATTGAAGATCCAGTTATCGAAGCAATGGGCAACCATTCCCAGCCCTACTCTAAATCCGGGTCTATATCCATATGTAAATGGCAACATCGTTTGCGGTTGCTGAAAAGTATTTTGTGGAATTTCTTCGGAAACAAAAGAGAGGTTTGGAAGTGGCCGCCAGTAGATAAATTCTCCGTAAGTGAAGAGATCCCATCCACAATCAAGCTCAACTCCAGCGTACTCTGAATACCCTGCGCACGCATCACATAAAGGGTCTCCAGGCGTATACTCGGGCATACAACAATCTTCTGCATTCATGCTTGTAGGAATGGTGGCAAGCAGGAATAAGCTGGCTGCTAATTTTCGTATCATCATCTTGACCTCAGAAAAATTTCAATTTTTAAGATCGTAAAAGATCAACGACAAAAAAACAATTTTATTTCATCTTGGGGAGGGCATCGGCGAGGTCATCCCGGTTCCGGAATCGATTGTGCTCACCTTGAATGTGAAGTGTGGATGTTGTAGCTCCGTCCAGTAAGGGAACGGAAAATTGGGTCGCTGTGGATCTAAATAGAGTTCGATCACGCAGCCGGCCAAACGGGTCTGGTCATTTGGCCATTTTGCTCTTAGAACCTCAAAATCGGTCTTCTTTTGTTTTGCCCCATCGAGGATGAATTGGGGGGTCCACAGCTTGCGCCGGTCAATTTCGCCGGCTTCTGGGGCGGGGCCGACCCTTTTCCGCTCATTGTCGCGGGTGGGTTGGAGGGTTAGCATCAGGAGCTCTTTGACGAAATGATCCGCGCCTTCCATGACCATCCATTGATTCTCGAGGTAGGAATAGCACTTAGTCAGTTTGTTATTTTCTAGGTCGAAGTAGAGCGCGGTCCAAGAGGATGCCTGTGGGGCTTTTTTTTCCACCCAGTTTTTCCAAGAAATTTTTTTAAGATCAACATAGTCCTGCTCGATGGAAATCTCTTCTATGACCATCTTAGATCCTTCAATGGAGCGCAGGAGAAGGAGCGAATAGTTGCCCCCTTGAGAGGTGACGATATAATCACCTGGAGTGCCCCTAACTAAACGGCTTTTTAATGTCGTCGCAGGATAAGCAATAGATGCGATTAATAGAAATAATACAATTCTCAGCACAGGTTAAGTATATCCAGTTTTTCATGTTGATGCAAGAAAAAATCTTTGATACAGTCAAGATATGTTTATAAAACTAGCCCTAATCCTGCTTGCAGCAGTTGGCGACTCCCAAGCTGAACTTGAAAAAATTGACCGGCAAATTTCTCAATTGGAAGAGATGCAAGAGCGGCTCCGATCTGATGCGCAAAAGAATGAACATCGCGGAATGAGTTTGCAATTCCAAAAAGAGAGCTCTCACGAAGCGCGCAAAGCCTGGCAGAGGGCTGCGCAAGAGAAGCAGAAAATCGAAGAGATTCAAGGGCATCTCGATAGGCTCCGTGCCCGCAAGCAGCAAATTTTGCAGGAACATGGCCAAAAATAATCTGCTCAAGACCCTTTACCGCGATTCTTTGAGTCTCTTGACCGACCTGTATGAGATCACGATGGCTTATGCCTATTGGAAAAATGGGATGGCGGATCAAGAAGCGGTCTTTCAGCTCTTTTTTCGTAAATACCCTTTTCAGGGGGGCTTTGCCATTTGTGCGGGGATGGAAACGGCGATTGAGTATGTTGAGAATTTTAAGTTTGCCGAAGAGGATCTTGCCTATTTGGAGGGGCTGAAGCTCTTTGACAAGGGGTTCATCGATTATTTAAGGAACATGAAAATCACGCTCGATATCGACGCGATGGAAGAGGGGACGCCAGTCTTTCCCTATGAACCATTCCTGCGAGTCAAGGGGCCTATTATCCAAGCGCAGATCATGGAGTCGGCCCTGCTCTGCATCGTCAATTTTCAAACGCTGATTGCAACCAAAAGCGCCCGGGTCACCCATGCAGCAGCAGGCGATCATGTGGTTGAATTTGGGCTGCGGCGCGCTCAGGGGATCGATGGGGCGATTTCTGCTTCGCGGGCCGCCTTTGTCGGGGGATGCCATTCCACTTCCAATGTTCTTGCCGGAAAGCTGTTCGGTATTCCGGTGATGGGGACCTTTGCCCATAGCTGGGTGATGGCCTTTGATCATGAAAAAGACTCTTTCCGCGCCTTTGCCAAGACCTTTCCCAAGGGAACCGTTTTTTTGATCGACACCTACGATACGGTAAAAGGGGTAGAAAGGGCCATTGAGGTGAGCAAGGAACTGGGCATTGAAATGATTGGGGTGCGGATCGATTCGGGGGATCCAGAGGTTTTGAGTAAAGCAGTTCGAAAAAAATTGGACGCTGCCGGAATGACCAAAGCGAAAATCATGGCCACCAATGAGCTCAATGAGCAGGTTATCGCCAGTTTGAAAGAGAATGGGGCGCCGATTTCGCTGTGGGGGGTCGGTACTCATTTAGTTACTGCCAAGGATCAGCCTGCCCTCGATGGGGTCTATAAACTCTGTGCTATTCAAGATAAAAAACGTTTTAAGATTTCAGAAGAGGTCGTGAAGACCACCAACCCGGGCATCTCGCAGGTGCGCCGCTACTTTGATGGGAAGCGCTATGTAGTTGATATGGTCTATGATATCGGGATGGGGGCAAGTACAAGCATTGTCCGGCACCTAAAGCCCGATGAAAAAGTGCATGTGGAAAAAGGATGGAGCTTTGTTGACCTGCTCGTCCCGATGCTGCGCCAAGGCAAAAATAGTTATCAGCAGCCTACTCTAGAGCAGATGCGCAGTCGCACTCATGCCGAGCTTGCCAAATTTGATCCTAAGCTGCGGAAGTTCGTAGATCCGGACCACTTTTTTAGTGGAATATCGGAAAATCTCCATCAGTACAAACTCGAGGCCATGGAGGGGATTAAGCAGTGAAAGCGCTCGTTGTGGTCGACATGCAAAATGACTTTATGCCAGGCGGCGCTCTGCCCACCAAAGGGGCAGATAGGCTGGTTCCTGTGATCAATAAACTCATGGATAAATTCCCCATTGTGGTTGCAACTAAGGATTGGCATCCGAAGGATCACATCAGTTTTGCAGCGAGTCATCCAGGGAAAAAAGTGGGTGATGTAGTCCAATTTGATGGGATTGAGCAGATTCTGTGGCCTGCCCATTGTGTCCAACATACCAAAGGGGCAGAGTTTGTAAAAGGGCTTAACGCCGATCGCTTTGAGCATGTCTTCCATAAAGGGGTCGATCGGATGATCGATAGCTATAGCACCTTTTTCGACAACGCACACGGCAGAGAAACGGGACTGGCAAAATATCTCCATCAAAAAGGGATTAAGGAGATCGCCTTAGCGGGGGTGGCAACCGATTATTGTGTTCTCTACTCTGTGTTAGATGCCTTAGAACTCGGCTTTGGTGTGACTGTTATAGTCGATGGCTGCCGTGCGATCAATCTACGGCCAGACGATGGGCAAAAGGCGTTTGATCTGATGGAAGAGAAAGGGGCAACACTCGTCACTTCCGATGAAATTTTAACTGATTGATTATCAACGATCTGCCATTTATTCGTACAAAAAAGTGTATAAACTTGCCACTTTTTCGTACGAATAAATGTAAAATTTGGCTAAAATTAGGGGTATGAAGCGGAAAATTATGGAAAGCCTTCGGGCTTGGAAACACGGTCCTGATCGTAAGCCATTGCTTCTCATGGGGGCAAGGCAGGTGGGAAAAACCTTCATCCTTAAAAAATTTGGGGAAGGGGAATATGAGAATACGGTCTATCTCAATTTCGAGAATAACCAACCCCTCTGTAAATTATTTGAGGAAAGCTTAGATCCAAAAGTTCTTCTAAAGGTTTTGTCTATCGAAAGCAATTCTGTGATCACCCCGGGCAAAACATTGCTCATTTTCGATGAAGTGCAGGAATGTCCCAAGGCCCTTAATAGCCTCAAATACTTTTGCGAGGAAGCTCCAGAGATTCACATCGTAGCAGCCGGATCGTTATTGGGGGTGAAGCTGAAACATGTCAAAGGCTTTCCCGTTGGGAAGGTGGAATTTCTCACTTTATATCCGATGAGTTTTTTTGAGTACCTTGATGCACAGAATCAATCCATGCTCAGAGAATATGTTGAAAAATATGAGAAAATCGAGCCTCTTCCCACCCCTCTCCACGACAAATTACTGAATCATTTTAAAGAGTATTTATTTGTCGGGGGGATGCCGGAGGCGGTTGCTGCATATCTCAAAACCCAAAATTTATCCAAGGTGCGAGAAATACAAAATGCCATTCTAAATGCCTATGCCTTAGATTTTGCCAAGCATGCTCCAAAAGATCAGATCATGAAAATCAATCAGGTCTGGGCTTCCATTCCCTCGCAACTTGCCAAAGAAAATAAGAAATTTATCTATTCAGTGATTAGAGTAGGAGCGCGTGCAAGAGAATTTGAAGGAGCTCTGCAGTGGCTTCTTGAGGCAGGCTTAATTCATAAAGTATCACTCATTAGCACACCTAAAATTCCACTATCAGCTTATGCAGATTTCAGTATCTTTAAAATCTATTTAGTCGATGTTGGGCTTCTTGGGGCGATGTCCAATTTAGATCCTAAAGCAATTTTGCATGAGAATGAGCTTTTCCAAGAATTCAAAGGATCGATCACAGAAAATTATATAGCTGAAGAACTCGTTCATAGTGGATATCGTCTCTACTATTGGGCAAGTGAGGGAAGGGCAGAGGTTGATTATATCATTGAACAAGAGGGATTGATTTATCCTTTGGAAGTCAAATCGGGGAATTCTTCGAAGAAAAAAAGCCTTAAAGTCTATGGGGATACCTTTCATCCTACAATGCTCATCCGCAGCTCGCCAATGAATTTACGAAAAGATGGCAAAGTTCTCAGTTGCCCTCTCTATCTCATCGAAGAGCTAAAAACTTTACTCACATCATCATATTAGCATTCAGATGATCCATGATCCAGATGGAGAAGGCCACAATGATGATCACCACAGAGATGGTGGAAACGAAGATCAGTAGGTTCCAGCGGGGCTTTTTTTCACTTAAGACGTGTAGGAAAAAAATCGATTGGGCCATCGCCTGCAGGATGGCGAGGAAGAGGATGATGGGGATGGCTGCACGGGTCTGACGGATGATAATCAAGTAGGCACTCAAAGTGAAAATCAGAGAGGAGATCAAGCCGAGGAGTCGCGTCTTCATAGCAGATGCCCCATTCCGTAGACTACTGTGAAGATGAAAACCCAGACGACATCGAGGAAGTGCCAAAAGAAGGCGAGTCTCATTAGTCGCGAAACGTTCTCGTGGTGGAGGCCTTGGAAGAGAGTTTGTATGATCGCAACTCCCATCCAAAGCAACCCGATTAAAATATGCAGTCCGTGAGTGCCAACTAGGCCGAAAAAGGCAGAGAGAAAACCGCTCCTCTGCCAACTAGCACCCATTTGGACAAAGTGGTGGAATTCAGTGAGTTCTAAAATTAAAAAGGCGATCCCTAAAACAAAGGTGACGCAGAACCAAAAAATCATCCAGTTTCTTTTCTGCCGATGGAGGGCGAGGGTGGCGAGGGCGCAGGTGAAGCTGCTGAAGAGGAGGATCAAGGTTTGGATGAGGGCGGAGTTCATGTCAAAGAGCTCTCTGCCAGTTGGCCCGCCGAAAGTACTGCTTCGTTGAACAATAAAAGTGGCAAACAAAACGGCAAAAATGATGAGGTCGGTCATCAAATAGACCCAAAAGCCAAATACCTTTGTGTCATCTTCCATCATCGTCTGGCCTCTAATGCTTCGACCTCTGCGGCGGTGAGGACATATTCGGTCTCTTTGTCAAAGGCGCGGACGATGAGGCAGCCGATGATTCCGATGACGCCGACGATGATGAAAAAGGGGATTTGCCAGACGAGGGCAAAACCTAAGAGGAAAGCGAATCCGGAGACATAGACTCCCATGCCGGTGTTTTTAGGAAGGACGATGTCTTCGTAGATTTTCTTCGGCTTTTCGCCCCGCTTTTTCATCTCCCAAAATTCTTCACGGCTCGAGACGGTGGGGATGGTGACGAAATTATAGAAGGGGGGCGGGGAGGAGGTGGCCCATTCGAGGGTCCGCCCATTCCAGGGATCGCCTGTGGTGTCGAGGTGCTGTTTTCGCTCGCGGTGGCTAATGATTAGCTGATAGATTTGGGTGGCAATTGCAATGACGATGATTACGAATCCCACACTAGCGGTGATGTAGAAGGGGTGCCAGCCTGTGGACTCAGCATAATGGTCAAGGCGTCTGGTTGCTCCCATGAAGCCGAGGATATAGAGGGGGGCAAAGGTGATAAAAAAGCCAACTAGCCAGATCCAAAAGGCCCTTTTGCCCAGTCGCTCATTGAGCATGTATCCGGTGATTTTGGGGTACCAGAAGGTGATGCCGGCAAAGGTGCCAAAAATCGCTCCGCCGACGACCATGGTGTGGAAGTGGGCAACTAAAAAGAGGCTGTTGTGCACCTGAAAATCAGCAGGGGGCGATCCCATGAGCACGCCTGCCATCCCGCCCAAGGAAAAGATCGTGAGGAAGCCGATGAACCAATACATGGGGGAGGCGAATATTACTTTCCCCTTGTGCATGGTCAAGATCCAGTTGAAGATCTGGACGGCCATCGGGATGGAGATGATCATGGTCATGATGCCGAAAAAGGCGTTGACATCGGCTCCAGCGCCCATGGTGAAAAAGTGGTGCAGCCAGACTAGATAGGAGAGGAGGGTGATGCCGATTGCCGCCCAGACCATCGAGGTATAACCAAAGATCTTCTTCTGCGAAAAGGTGGTGACGATTTCCGAATACATTCCGAATGCGGGCAGAACGAGAATATAGACCTCGGGGTGGCCCCACATCCAAATGAGATTGAAATACATCAT
>JAGVJV010000026.1 GCA_020050965.1 Parachlamydiales bacterium | reverse complement strand
ATAAATTTCGAGGGCATCTTTAAACGTGACGCGAGGAATCGGGGTGTGCTCAGGGCAAAGGGCTAGTTCCACTTCTAAGGCCTGCAGCTCGCGTTGGCAATGGGTGTTGAGGTGCTTGATGATCGCTTTGATCACCCCTTCCTGGACATCCAAAACCTCATGCCAGCTCTCGAAGAAGCCCATCTCAAATTCGAGCTGTTTCCCTTCCGAAAGGTGGCGTGGAGTATGGGAAGGTTCGGCACGAAAGAAAGGCATGAGAGCAAAGACCCGCTCATTGACGCCTACCATGATCTGCTTGTAGAGCTGCGAACTCTGAGCCAGGGTAGCGGTATAGCCAAAGTAATCGACGTTAAAAAACTCCGCTCCCCCTTCCGATGAGGTGCCGATGATATTGGGGGCAAAATATTCCACCGCACCGACCACATCGTGCATGTAGCTGCGATAGGCGTGGGCCAGTTCAGCTTGGATGGTGAAGACAGCCTGGATTTTCCGATTTCTCAGGGCAATCGAGCGGTGATCTAGAATAAAGTCTAAATCAGAAGGGATCTCGGGTTTATAGTATTCGACAGGAGGGGCCTCTGTGATCGGCACTTCGACCGTTATCTCGGGATCAACAACCTCAACGCCAAGACCAGCTTGATCAGATTTAACCGCAGTCCCTTTGACCCGCAGAATGGTGCCGGGCTTTAGTTCAGAGAGCATTTTGGCTTGAGTCTTATCGGCGATCACCACTTGGGAGAGTCCGCTTCGATCGCGCAGGATTAAAAACCCGAGCTTTCCAAGGGCACGAAAACTATTCAACCAGCCGCGCATTAAGATCGTCTGGTCGAGGTGAGAGAGCAATTGTGAGGCTAAAATCCGTTTCATACCCCCCAATGATAACAATTCTTTCCAATTTTTTTCGCCATCAATTAACGTAAAATTATGATTTATCCCCCGAAAGCCCAAAACGCCGAGACAGTCGCCACCCATTACGACACCTTAGACCACTACTACAGGAAGCTTTGGGGCGAATTCATCAACCACGGCTACTGGAAAACGGGCCAAGAATCCCTCCAGCAGGCAATAGAGCAATTAGTTGAGCTGGTTGCTCAAGCGGGCAAAATCGACAGCACGTCAAAAGTGTGCGACGTCGGCTGCGGCTATGGAGCTACCTCCCGCTATCTGGCTAGAAAAAAAGGGGCCCAAGTGACCTCTCTGACAGTCTCAAAAACACAATGGCAATACTGCCGCACGCATGATCCCGAGTCGACCAACCCCCGCTATCTTTTAGCCGATTTTCTCCACAACACATTCCCCTCTAGCTCCTTCGACGTCGTTATCAGCATCGAAAGCTCAGAAGAGATGGTCGATAAAAATCACTTCTTTTCCGAAGTGGCCCGCATCCTTAGACCCGGAGGCCGCTTTGTCGCCTGCTGCTGGCTCTCTAAAGATCACCCAACCTCTTGGGAAGTGAAGCATCTCTTAGAGCCCATTTGCGAAGAGAGGCATTTTCCAAGCATCGGCACAAGCCAAGAATATCGGAAGATGATGGAAAAGGCTGGCCTTAGCGAAATCAAATTTCACGACATCTCCAGCTCAGTCAAAAAAACCTGGTCGATCGGCGCCTACCGACTGACCAAGGCGATTCTCAGCGACCCCAAAGTGCGCGCCCTCCTACGCAATAAACAGGTCCTCGATCGGGTTTTTGCAAAAACCGTCTATCGGATCTGGCTCGCCCACCAAACCAAATCGATCCGCTATGGAATTTTCACGGCCGTCAAATGAAGATCGAATTTTTGGGGACACGGGGCGAAATCGAACCCAAAACGAGGCGCCACAACATGCACACCTCACTCCTGCTCACCCATAAAGGCAAGCGGGTGATGATCGACTGTGGAACCACGTGGCTCAAGGGGATGAAAAAAGTGAAACCCGATCAGATTATCCTCACCCATGCCCATCCAGACCATGCCTTCGGGCTAAAAAACGGCGCTCCTTGTCCCGTCTGGGCCACCGAAGAGACCTGGAAACTGATCGACAAATTTCCTATCCCAAAGCAAAACCGCAAATTGATTATCCCCCACAAAAAACATCGGATCTGCGGCATCCAGTTTGAAGCCTTTCCACTGCTCCACTCAATTCGCTGTCCGGCCGTCGGCTACCGGATCACCAGTGGAAAAACCAAACTTTTTTACTCCCCTGATGTAGCCTGGATCTTAGAAATTGAAAAGGCCTTCCAAGGGATCCAGTTCTATATCGGCGATGGAGCGACAATCGTCCGAAACATGATCCGACGAAGCAAAGAGACAGATGAAATCTTTGGCCATGCGACCATCCGGCAGCAACTGAACTGGTGCAAAAAAATGAAAGTGCCCAAAATGATCATCACCCATTGCGGCAGCGCGATCGTCTCTGGCGAGGAAAAAGCACAAAAACAGATCGCTAAACTTAGCCGTGAGCGCAAAGTGGACTTCCTGATCGCGTGCGACGGATTAAAATTATGAATATTGCAAAATGGCTACTCTTTATTGGGCTTGGATTTATTGTCCTGGCTTTGTTCTTCTATCTCTTCGGAAAACTCCCAGGCGATATCCGAATCAAGGGAGAAAAATATGAATTCTATTTCCCTATCGTCACTTCGATTGTAGTCAGCATCATTTTGACCATTGTGATCAATCTATTTTTCTATCTATTCCGGAAGTGAGAAGAAACTCCCTGATCCCCTCAAAATAGCCTTCTGCGACCTGTTTGATGCGTGAAGAACATTTCTGTCCATTGATCACAAAGTCATTTTGGGCCAGCTTCACACACTCGTCGATATTGTTTTGGATGAGAGTCTCTCCATAGCAGACCGGTCCGTGGATCAACCTGGTCAAAGCCAGATTTCTGGCATAGATCCCTTCGTCCACCTTTATCCCAACTCGATTGAGATAATTGGCCCCATCGTGTTTGGAAATCGGAGGCACCTGCAGATGCTCACCCAATTTATCTAAAACCGCTTTGCTTAAAACAATTGAAGAATGAAGATCACTGCTCACCAACAATCTTAAAAACTCATACCGGCTATCTTTGTCAACTAGCTCATTATGACAAAAAGCTCCTGGGACAAAGACCATGTTGTAATTGAGCGCAGAGACATTGTGATTAGAGGGAATATTCCCCTCTATTTCGGTCGCATTATAGTGAATCACCAGCGTCAAATCAGGCGCAAAGTCGTTGATCTTTTTCGCACGGGCTCGCAGATCGAGCGGATTGTAATACTTGCCGAAAATCTTCTTGAGCGATCCCCCCTCACCCGTCCAGAGCTGCGTATTTTTTTTCAGCCAATCGAAAAAATCGTCCTCATAAACACCCGCCCCGATCTTATCGCGCGTGAGCATGACGATCGCCCCTTCCT
>JAGVJV010000142.1 GCA_020050965.1 Parachlamydiales bacterium | reverse complement strand
GAGAGCAATGCTGGGCGATCGCAAGGCGCTGCTGCTGTCCGCCGGAGAGATTTTGGCCTGCTTCGGCTAGGACTGTGTCGTATTTTTCGGTCAGATTCTGGATGAATTCGTCGGCATGGGCCCGCTTAGCAGCATTCATGATCTCGCTGAGTGGGAAATCGCGTCCAAATGCAATGTTGGCGGCAACGGTATCACAGAAGAGGAACGGCTTCTGGGAAACAAAAGCAATTGTGTTGCGCAGAGATGCCTGAGTGTACTCAGTAATAGGCTTGCCGTCGATGCGGATCTCCCCTTTTTCTACTTCGTAGAGGCGGGGCAAAAGTTGAACAATGGTCGATTTTCCAGCGCCAGTGGGTCCGACTATTGCCACAGTCTCCCCTTTTTTGACTGTGAAACTGAGGTCTTTGAGGATCCAGTCCCCTTGGTATCGGAACCAAACATGGGAAAATTCGATTGTATCGTTGAAGGAGTTGAGGGTAAGCGCCCCATCTTTATCTTCGATTAGGGGTTTGATATTGAGCACTTCGAACATCCGCTCTGCCGCGACGATCCCTCGCTGGATATTGGCATTTTCTTCTGCAAATTTTTTGACTGGCTCATAAGAGAGGTGCAAAAGGGCGCAAAAGACGATCAGTTCGGAAACCGGCATTCCTAAAGTATGTAGACCGAAGAGGACGACGATGGCGAGGCAAAGGGTGGTGATGGCGTGCAGAATGGGACGAGTGAGTAGTCCATATTTGGCGGTCTTGCTCTCCAAAACTGCCATCCGGTCGTTTTGCTCTTTGTATTTTTTAAGGGAGAAGAGCTCCATTGAAAAGATCTTGACCGTCTGGATACCCGCAAGAAAATCGATCAGCACGGAGGCAAAACGCTCCTGATTGCGCTGTAGCTGACGAGAGACACGTTTGACGCGGCGAGCCAATAGGACGATCGGGAAGATGATCAGAGGGACGCCGAAAAAGATCACCATTGAAAGCTTCCAGGAGAGGATAAAGCAGGTCAAAAGGCAGGTAGTGATTGTGAAAGGCGATTGAAGATAATTGGTTAAGCAGGAGTTGATCGATTGGGAAATTTGGGCTGCATCACCGACGACCCGGGAAGAGAGTGTGCCGATGTTGTACTGATGATAAAAACTCATCGGGAGCGATTGGATATGCTCAAAATAGTATTGGCGCAGATCGCGGCTGATGCGAATAGCGAGCAGCTGGGTCATGTAACGGCTTGCAAAGAGCCAGACAGCTTTAAAAATAGCTACGCTAAGAAGCATCACAACCAGCAGAGAAAAATTACTATTGATGTCGAGCCGTTTTTTGACTTTGTTAAAAATCCAATTGAGCGGGTTAGTCTCTTTTTTGCTCGAGAAATAGGTGGCCACATCTTGCTTTGTGATCTCCCCTAAATTTTTTTGGTCAATCTCTCCCCACTTTTTTTCCACTTCTTCAAAAGTGATCGAACTTTGTGAAATGAGCTGGCCCTCATTTGTGGAGGAAAATAGAGTGAAGAAATCGGCACCCGAGTTGGACATGATCCCGAGAGCGAACATCTCCATCTGAGACGCAATAGTCAAAGCAATGAGGGTCAAAAAGGTCGCAATCAGAAGGGATAGATGCTTTCTGCTGCGAATAGCGAGCTTAAATAAGTGTTTCATCCTGACAAGCAGTTATAGCAGGAATTCTTCTTCTATTCTACTTTAAACTTTCCGATTTGTCTAAATTTTTGGTACCGCTGCTCGAGAAGAGTCTCAATGGGAATGACTTTAAGCTCATTGATTGTAGAGAGAATATATTTTTTAATATTTCGTATCATCTCGGCCGGATCGTGATGGGCGCCCCCACAGGGCTCATCGATGATATCGTCAATCACCCCAAGCGGCATCAGATCTTCCACATGGATTTTCAATACTTCGGCGGCAGTCTCCTTCATCTGACTATCCTTCCACAGGATTGAGGCGCACCCCTCAGGAGAAATCACCGAATAATAGGAATGCTCGAGCATCGCTACTCGATCGCCCACCCCAATTCCCAGTGCCCCGCCCGAACACCCTTCCCCAATGAGGACGACGATAATCGGCGTTTGAAGCAGGGCCATTTCCATCAGATTTTTAGCAATTGCCCACCCTTGTCCCCGCTCTTCGGCCGCCAGGCCGGCGAATGCCCCAGGCGTATCGACAAGCGAGAGGACTGGAATGTGGAATTTCGCAGCGAGCTGCATGCAGCGTAGTGCTTTGCGGTACCCTTCAGGATGGGGCATCCCGAAGTTGCGCTTAATCCTGGTCTCGGTGTCGCATCCCTTTTCTTGGGCAATCACCATGAATTTCTCTCCACCGATTTTGCATAGACCGCAAATGATCGAAGTGTCATCGCGAAAGGTTCGATCACCGTGAAGCTCAACAAAATCTTCGCACACTGCTTTAATATAATCGACAGAACGGGGCCGATCAGGATGGCGGCAAATTTCAACCCGTTGCCAGGGGGTAAGTTCCGAATAGACTTTATCTTTGAGAAGCTGGAGCTTTGCCTCTAATTTTTTGATCTCTTCATCGGACCAAAGTTGATTCCCTTGGTTTTGACGCTTCACCTCTAACAGGGTCTTTTCGTACTCTTTAATTTGCTTTTCGTGCTTCAGCATTTATACCTCAATCGGTCAAAAATTTTAAATTTGGTCGGCGCCAAAGCCTCGGGGTTCAACTGTTTTTCCGAGGGTTGTATTAACATTCGATACTACCCTCGGAAAAACAGTTGAACCGCGAGAGCTTTCGCGCTAGCCCAATTCAAAAGTTTTGACCGATTGAGGTATTAACGGCCCTTCTTGAATAGAAAAGACTATTATACCTGATTTGGCTTTTCTCGATAAGGAGGTATTTAAATATTTAATAGAGGAGGAGCGCACCCCTATAGGGGTGCGCTCTATAAATTTTTAGAATCTTACTGGAGGGCGCTCTTCGCGGCCTTCTGGAGCGCGAGAGGTTTTTGGACCTTTTAACTCTTTTTCGATCATTTTGCGCATTTTCTTGCCTGAAGTGAACTTCACAGCT
>JAGVJV010000027.1 GCA_020050965.1 Parachlamydiales bacterium | reverse complement strand
CCCATGGGGATTTGATCTAAAAGCTCTTTCTCTTCCTTGCTTCCCTTCGGACGGATTGCACGGAACGCTGGTGTTTCAACAGGACCAGGAGCTACGGCATTTACTGTTATACCAAAGGGGGCCAATTCAAGTGCCCAAACTCGGGTGCACCCGATGATCGCGCTCTTAGCAGCTGCATAACTCGTCCGACCGTGCACTCCGAAAATCGCACGTGAAGAGAGATTGACGACTCTCCCCCAATGACGCTTTTTCATCCCTTCAATGAGTCCCTGTGTCATTTGAACTGCAGTCCGCACATTAATATCATAAAGGGAATGCAGAATATTGAGGTCGATTGAACCAAGCGGTTGCGGCCCTCCTGCTCCTACATTGTTGATAAGAGCATCGATCTGAAAACTCTCTGAGAGCGTTTTAATCATCTCTTCTGTCTCTTTCTGATCGCTTAAATCGCAAGTGAAGAATTCTCCAGGAAAATGATCTAGGGGTTTTGCGCGAGCTATTCCGATCACCCGGTATCCAGCACCTGCTAGCCGATGACTAGTGGCCAGTCCAATCCCTTTTGATGCCCCTGTAATCACAACCGTTTTCATAGCCAACAACTATAGCAGAACTGGATGGGGCGATCAAATCATTTGGAAAAGCAAATTGAGAAAGACTGTTCGGGGTTTTAGGTTATGCTGTAAGGCTTTTTCGGCCTCTTCAACATAGCCTGAAACTTTCTGGAAATAGGCGGGGTTTTTCTGCTGAGTAGCCCACTGCAAACAGGACTTTAAAAAATCTTCGGGACAATCCTCTGGCAATTCATCTAAGAGCTTATCCCACTCCCCTTGGACTGCGAGGGCAATATAGGGTGTAAAGTCTGTAGATGGTAGCTCTACAGCGTTAAACTTTATGGGAAATAACCGGGAGCGGATGGTCGGCAGCAGTCGATCAGGATGGCTAGTCATTAGGAGAAAATAGGTGTCTTGGTTGGGCTCCTCGAGGGTTTTTAGGAGGGCATTGCTTGAAGAGGGCAGCATTGCCTCCGCATCTTCGAGGATAAAGACTTTGCATTTGGCTTCGAAGGGCGGCAGGGACATTTCGCTAATCATTTGGTGGATGCTCGCGACCGGATGCAGTCCGCTTTTCCCTTCGGGAGCGTAATAGTGGAGATCAGGGTGATTGCCGGAGTCAATTTTGGGAGAGGGGCCGAGAATTTGTTTCACAAGTGCAATGGCTTCCTCTTTTGTGGCGCCGATTAACATTAGGGAATTTGGAATCTGGCTAACGGTTTGCAAAGCAATGGACATCGATCAACTTCAGCGCCTGTTCAAACACGGTCTCTTTAGGTGCCGAGGCATCGATCATCTGAAAACGATGGGGATGTTTCTTGGCAATCTGATGAAAAGTCTCACGAATTTTTCTATGGAATAGGAGGTCTTCCTTCTCGATCTGGTCTTTTGCCTCTTGCGCCTTTTTGATCCGTTCCATTCCAATCGCGGGATCGAGATCTAAATAGATCGTCAGATTAGGATTTAATCCGCCTGTCGCAAACTGGCAGAGCTGGTCGACTTTATCGATGCCAAAACCGCGAGCGCCTCCTTGGTAGGCGACGGTAGAATCGTTGTAGCGATCGCAGAGCACTACTTTGCCTTGGTTTAGCGCGGGGCGAATCACTTTGGCTACATGCTGGGCACGATCTGCTAGGTAGAGGAAGAGTTCGGCTTCCGGCACGACTGGCTCGTGGGGGTGTAGAAGGAGGTCGCGGATCACTTTGCCTGGATCCGTGCCTCCAGGGGCACGGGTTTGCATCACATCATAGCCTCTCTCAATGAGAGCGGCATGGAGGCTGATGATGAGCGAGGATTTCCCTGCCCCATCTCCCCCTTCAAATGTGATGAAATACCCCTTCATTCAGGCGCCTCGTCATTTTCGATTTTTTGGATGCCGACAATCTCATCTTTCTCTTTGAGATGGACAAGACGGACACCTTGTGTCGAGCGGCCCATCACTCGGACATCGGTCATTGGGATGCGGACGGTTTGGCCGGCGCGGGACATGAGGACGACGCCATCCTGATCGGTCACAGGAATTGCGCCGACGACCATGCCATTGCGCTCGCTAGTGATGATCGAGCGAACGCCAACGCCACCGCGCCGAGTTTGGCGAAAATCGGAGACGCGCGATCGTTTGCCGAATCCATTTTCGCAGACGACTAGCAAGCTCATCTCTTCTGTAACCACTTCGCAGGCAATCACTTTGTCATCTTTGCCTTTAAGGGAAGCTCCACGCACTCCTCGGGCAACGCGGCCGATGGGGCGCGCTTCGGATTGATCGAAGCGGACGGCCATTCCGGCGCGGGTAAAGAGCATGACCTGCTCCCCTTCATGCACGAGGCGGGCGGCAATCACTTCATCCCCTTCGTCGATGTTGATCGCGTAGACCCCTTTGCGACGAGGTGAATCAAAAGCGTTAAGGTCGGTCTTTTTGACTACCCCTTGTCGCGTAGCGAGGAGGATGTAGCCTGGATCAGTGAAGTTTTTGACGCATAGGATCGCTGCCACTCTTTCGCCACTGCTTAGGTCCTCGAGCAGGTTGATGAGCGGTTTGCCCTTGGAGCGGCGACCGGTTTCAGGGATCTGCCATGCTTTGAGCCAATAGCATCGTCCGAGATTGGTGAAGAAGAGGAGGTGATCGTGGGTCGAGGCGACGTA
The DNA here is from genome assembly GCA_020050965.1 of Parachlamydiales bacterium. Taxonomy (GTDB): domain Bacteria; phylum Chlamydiota; class Chlamydiia; order Chlamydiales; family Rhabdochlamydiaceae; genus Sacchariniichlamydia. The sequence goes on along the minus strand of JAGVJV010000027.1, from coordinate 1,465 downwards.
GATATCCTTAATGATATCCCCCTCTTTTTTGAGGTCCATCCCGACGATTCCTTGTCCTCCACGGCGCTGCTCGCGGAAGGTATCAATCGGCATCCGTTTGATATAGTCGTCTTCTGAGAGGGTGATGATCACTTGCTCGTCGGCGATCAGGTCTTCAATATTGAACTCCCCATCAGCGGCGGTGATTTTTGTTCTGCGCTCTTGTGTATGTTTTTTGGCGATTTCGGCGAGCTCTTCTTTAATGATATCGCGGACCATTCTTTCAGAAGCCAAGATGGAGCGAAGGTGGGCGATCAGTGCGATCAGCTCTTTGTATTCGTTTTCAATTCTCTCTTTTTCTAGCCCTGTCAATTGGTAGAGACGCAGATCTAGGACGGCGTTAGCTTGCCGATCGGTGAAATCGTAGGTAGTGATGAGCTGCAATTTGGCCTCTTCGCGGCTGCCGCTCTTGCGAATGATGCGGACCACTTCGTCGAGGTGGTCAAGTGCTTTGAGGTAGCCTTCCAAGATGTGGGCGCGCGCTTCAGCTTTAGCGAGTTCAAAGCGGGTGCGGCGACGTATCACTTCAATCCGGTGATCGACCCAGGCTTGGATGAACTGTCTGATGTTCATCGTGCGGGGTAGACCTTTGTCGAGGGCAAGCATGTTGCAACCGAAGGTCACCTGCATTTCGGTGTACTTGAAGAGTTGGTTAATGGTGACGTCGGGGATTTCTCCGCGCTTAAGGTCAATACTGATGCGCATGCCGTCTTTGTCCGATTCATCGCGCAGATCGGAGATGCCGGGCAGGGTCTTTTCGTTGACCAGCATTGCGATCTTTTGGATGAGGGCCGACTTGTTGACGTTGTAAGGGATTTCATCGATGATGATCCGCTGACGATCGCTATTTGGATCGACATCTTCGACGTGAACAACGGCGCGCAAAATCACTTTTCCCCGGCCAGTATGATACGCCTCTTTAATGCCTCGGTAGCCGCAGATCACTCCCCCTGTAGGGAAATCGGGCCCTGGCATCACTTGGAGAATATCTTCAATCGAAACTTGCGGGTCGTCAATGACGAGTTCTGTCGCACGGATCAGCTCGCCTAAATTGTGGGGCGGGATATTGGTGGCCATTCCGACCGCAATCCCTGAGGAGCCGTTACAGAGCAGATTGGGGAATTTCGCTGGGAAAACTGTCGGTTCTTCCTTCGTTTCGTCGTAGTTAGGCACATGTTCGACGGTCTCTTTTTCTAGATCTTCCATCAGAGCCATGGCCGCATGAGTCAAGCGGGCTTCAGTATAACGCATCGCAGCTGGAGGGTCGCCGTCGACTGAACCGAAGTTACCTTGGCCGTTGATCAGCGGGTAGCGCATTGCCCAATCTTGAGCCATGCGGACGAGTGTCGGATAGATCACCGTTTCGCCGTGAGGATGGTAGTCACCTGAAGTGTCGCCTGAAATCTTGGCGCATTTACGGTGTTTG
>JAGVJV010000028.1 GCA_020050965.1 Parachlamydiales bacterium | reverse complement strand
GTCAACAGCGGGTCACAGAGAAGAGAATGTGGCCAGGCTATATCCTTCTCAAAATGACACTGACTGATGATTCATGGGGATATATTAAAGAAACCAATGGAGTTTTGGGATTTTTGGGTGGCGACCCACCAACACCCTTGAGTGATAGAGAAGTAGAAGAGATCCTCAGTGAACTCGACAAGAAAAAAGGCGACGTGGTCCAGAAACACAGAATCAATGTGGGAGATCGGGTCAAGATTACCGATGGTGTATTCGTCAACTTTATCGGCAATGTGATTGAAGTATTTCATGAAAAAGGACGTCTATCGGTCATGGTCTCAATTTTCGGAAGAGAGACCCGAGTGGATGATCTAGAATTTTGGCAAGTAGAACAAGTCCCCGCGGAATCGGGAATTAGTTAAAGGATACGATAATGGCAAAGAAAGTAGTTAAAGTGATTAAGCTGCAAATTCCAGCTGGGAAGGCCAATCCTGCGCCTCCAATTGGACCTGCACTAGGTGCAGCCCAGGTCAACATCATGGCATTTTGCAAAGAGTTTAATGCTAAAACACAAGCGCAAGCGGGAAGTGTCTTACCTGTCGTAATCACAGTTTATCAGGACAAGACTTTCGAGTTTATAACCAAGCAGCCGCCCACTTCTAAATTGATTTTGAAGGAGCTCGGCCTTGAGTCAGGTTCTAAGGTTCCTAATCGAGAGAAAGTTGGGAAACTGAACATGACACAGGTGCGTGGAATCGCAAAGTCAAAAAGACCAGATCTTCGAGTGGCTTCTGATGAAGCTGCTGAGAGATTGGTCATGGGAACAGCGCGCTCTATGGGCATTGATATATTGAAGGATTAAAATATGGCAAAGAGAAGCAAAAGATTTAAACAGATTGATCAGCTCGTAGTGACAGAAAAAAAATACACTTTGGATGAAGCCATTGAGCTTTTGAAAAAATGCCCTCCTGTCAAATTCGATCAATCGATCGATTTAGCCCTAAAATCGGGGATCGATGTGAAGAAGTCGGACCAGCAAGTTCGAGGAACCATCGCTCTGCCAAATGGGACAGGAAAGCATCTACGCGTTTTGGTGTTTGCCCGCGGAGACAAAGTTAAAGAAGCTGAAGCAGCTGGTGCAGAATTTGCAGGTGCTGATGAGCTACTGCAGAAAGTCGCTGCTGGATGGACCGATTTTGATGCGATCGTTTCTACTCCTGATATGATGCGCGAAGTTGGAAAATTGGGTAAAGTGCTCGGTCCTAGAGGGCTGATGCCTACACCTAAAGCTGGCACAGTGACCAACGAAGTTGGCAAAGCTGTTAAGGAACTAAAAGCAGGTAAAGTCGAATTTAAAAATGACAAGACCGGCAACATCAACAACCAAGTGGGCAAGCTTTCTTTCGACAAGAAACAATTGATTGAAAATATTGAAGCTTTCCTCTCGGCTGTTGCGAAGTCAAAACCATCATCTGCAAAGGGGAATTTTATCCAGTCGCTTTCGATTTCTTCGACGATGGGACCAGGATTGAAGATTGACCTAAGTTCAGTTGCAGTCATTTAAGGATGAACTATGAGACAAGAAAAGCAATTATTACTAGATGAGATTAAAGGGAAGATCGATGGATCGACCGCTTTAGTTCTAACTCGCTATAGCAAATTGACACCTAATGCTGCAGATGGTTTTCGAAGATCGATTTCCAATGCAGGGGGGGCATACGCCGTAGTGAGAAAACGGGTGCTTATGAAAGCAGCCGAAAAAGGGGGGATTTCCCTGGATCCTGAGATGCTAAAGGGCAATATCGGTGTGATGTTCGCCTATGAGGATCCACTAAAGCCAACCAAAGCACTCTTTCAATTTGCTGACCAGAATAAAGACAGCTTCGAAATTCTCGCCGGCCATTTTGAAGGAAAGCTTTGCAGCGCTGCTGATGTAAAAGCTATTTCTGAGCTTCCAACTCAAGATGCAATGAGAGCCCAATTCCTAGGGCTATTGGAAGCGCCGATGTCGCAAACTCTGGCTGTAATGGAAGCATTGCTGACAAGTATTATGTATTGCTTAGAAAACAAGAGCAAGGAATAGAAAATTAATTTTAACTTTTAAGAGGTATAAAAGTGACCACAAAAGAACAAGATATCCAACATTTAGCAGACGCATTAAGCAAGTTAAGCGTTCTCGATATGTCTAAGCTTAAAACTCTCCTTGAAGACACATGGGGTGTTAAGGCAGCGGCAGCAGCTCCAGTCATGATGGCTGCGGCACCAGCTGCAGGCGGAGCAGCAGCAGCAGCTGAGTCTACTGACTTTAAAGTGACTCTAGAAGCTGTTCCAGCTGACAAGAAAATCGCCGTCATTAAAGTCGTCCGTGAATTGACAGGACTTGGACTTAAAGAAGCGAAAGATCTCGTCGATGGAGCTCCTGGCGTCTTAAAAGAGACTTCACCTAAAGCAGAAGCAAATGAGATCTCTAAAAAGATCGCTGATGCTGGTGGTAAAGTCACTTTGACAGGTCTTTAAGACTATTTTTTTAGAGAGTATTTTAGGAGCAGGAGCCTTGTGATTGGCTTCTGCTCATTGCCATTTAAATTAAACTGAGGAGCCAAGTAGATGCTAAAAAGACCACCTGAGCGGGTGAGTTTTCAAGAAAAAGAGGAGATCCTCTCCCTTCCTAACCTCATCGAAATACAAATTAAATCGTATTTACAATTTCTGCAAGCAGATCTGCTTCCCCATGAAAGGAAGAACATCGGGCTGCAGGAGGTATTTACTGAAATATTTCCTATTAAGTCTTATGATGAGAAGACCATTCTTGAATTTCTCTCATATAATCTCGGTGCACCTAAATATACACCTGAAGAGTGCATTCGAAGAGGGATTACCTATAACGTCACCTTAAAGGTCAAGTTCCGCCTCACAGATGAAACGGGGATCAAAGAAGAAGAGGTCTACATGGGAACAATTCCTGTGATGACCGAAAATGGTACCTTCATCATCAACGGCGCTGAACGGGTCATCGTATCTCAGCTCCACCGCTCACCAGGTATTTCTTTCGAGCAAGAACGGCATCCTAAGGGCAACGTCCTCTACTCCTTCCGCATCATCCCTTATCGAGGCAGCTGGTTAGAAGGGGCATTCGATATCAACGACCTCATCTACATCTATGTCGACCGGAAGAAGCGTCGTCGCAAATTGCTCGCCACCTCCTTTATCCGCACATTGGGCTACTCGAGCGATTCCGATATTATTGAAGAGTTCTTTAGCACTGTCCGTGTCAAAATTCGCTCTGATAAAGATTTTGCCAAACTGGTTGGTAAGATTTTAGCAGAAGATATTGTCGATGAGCAGACGGGGGTTGTCTTTGGAAAAGCCTCTGAAAAGCTCACTACTGCGATGTTAAAGCGGATGCTTGACTCTGGCGTTCAGGCTGTCCGTATCGCTGAAGATGCCGACGAGACCAACCCGATCATCAAAATGCTGGCGAAGGATCCGACCGATTCCTATGAATCGGCCTTAAAGGATTTCTACCGGAAGATTCGTCCAGGCGAACCGGCAACCCTTTCGAATGCCCGTTCTGCCATGATGCGTCTCTTCTTCGATCCGAAGCGCTATAATTTAGGGCGTGTGGGTCGCTATAAGCTAAACCGCAAGCTCAGCATGACACTAAATGATGATGAGCTCAATTTCGTCACTCTCAAGAAAGAGGATGTGATCGGCGCGCTCAAGTATTTAATCCGCCTCAGAAGCAGCGATCCGACTGTCAATATCGACGATATCGACCATCTCGGAAATCGTCGTGTCCGCTCAGTAGGGGAGCTTATCCAGAACCAGTGCCGCATCGGTCTGGCACGTATGGAGAAGATCATTCGCGAAAGAATGAACCTCTTCGACTTTGCCTCCGACACTCTGACACCTGGAAAGATTGTCTCTGCTAAAGGTTTAGCGGGAGTGCTGAAAGACTTCTTTGGAAGATCGCAGCTTTCTCAATTCATGGATCAAACCAACCCTGTGGCAGAGCTCACACACAAACGGCGTCTTTCCTCTTTAGGGCCTGGCGGACTAAACCGCGAACGGGCTGGATTTGAGGTGCGCGACGTTCATCCTAGCCACTACGGAAGAATTTGTCCGATCGAGACCCCTGAAGGTCCGAACATCGGTCTGATCACTTCGCTTGCATCCTATGCGAAGATCAACGAATTTGGTTTCATCGAGACCCCTTACCGCATTGTGCGCGATGGCGTGGTCACAGAAGAGATCGAATACATGACCGCCGACCAAGAGGAAAACAAGGTCAT
>JAGVJV010000119.1 GCA_020050965.1 Parachlamydiales bacterium | reverse complement strand
GTGATGCTGAGCGCCACTCCCACATCGCGGTACTCAATATTGGCTGTGGTCTGCTGATTGAAGCCCACTGTCGATACGACCGAGCCCGTGAAGGGAATGTTGTCGCCGACAAAGATCTTCGAATTTTTGTTGTCCTGTGTAATGATTTTTTGATTGAGGACAATCGTGCTGTCGCCATCCTGCTCAAGAGCTGAGACGAGCGACCCCAAAGTCAGAAATGTTTTACCCTTGTGCAGGATGATGTCGCCGATGATGCCAAGATCAAATCCTCTACCAAACGGGATCAGGTCAAGCCCTGTATGCCCTTCTCCCCTATTGAGCCCCTTTGCTGAATCGACAAAACCGTTGCATCTGCCAGAGAAGTTGCCTGCGCCAAAAGAGACTTTATCTTTGAATTTGCCGCCGCCTACCCAGTCGAGGCCAAATTCAGTTGTCTTTTTGGAGTCAGTCTCTAAGACAAGCACTTCGATGAATACCTGCCGTCTTGGAATATCGAGTGTCCGGATGAGCTTATCGAGCGACTGGACCGTCTTTTCATCCCCTGAGAAGAAGAGCGAATTGGTTGCCTTCACAGACTGAATTGTCTTGATCGCCTCCATCAGCTTAATCGGGCGATCAGGCCTGGAGCTCATATCAGCAGCGATCTTCTTCAAAGCGGTTTCAATTTCTTCCCCTTGATGGTAGCGCAATTTATAGGTCGCAAATTCGAGATCTTCGTGAGGCATCGAAGGGATTTCCCCAGCGACAAGATTGCCCATTTTCAGATCTGCCCTTTTGATATGGGCCCCATTTTTCAGCTCTTCTTCACTATAGCGATGGATGACAAAGTAGTTCCCCTCGGCAGAGACGGCAAACCCGTGCATCCGCAGCATCTGAACTAGCGCCTCGACCACCTCTTCAGACGAAAGGGGCTTCCCCGAAGACATGGTGATATTGAAACCCAGTTCGCGGTGATCAAAAATGAAGTTAGCCTGCGAGATCTTGCTGACAAAGCGGATAAATTCAATCGCCGGAACATCGCTGAAATTGATGTGATGCGTTTGGCTTTCATATTGGGCAAAGCCAACAGGACAGATACAGAGGATCGATAATATTAAGGTCAGAAGTTTTTGTTTCATTTTGCTCACACAATTCAGGCTGAGACACGGACATGTTAACTTTGGACGAATTTATTTACCAGAAAAAAGAATCAATTTGAAAAAAATTCTGTTTTGCACGATACTTTGTGCGGCGACGTCTTACAAAGAGGCAAATATGGCAAAAACAAATGCAGTTACAATTGATAATTATACAGTAGAAGCGCACGAGCGTTATGCAACAGACCAATCGATTCTTGATCTGACTCTCATTTCAGACGCCAATCAAATCCCACGCCATTTGGAAATCGCCAATTCCGAATCGACAATTGCCTCCAAATGGGAAGAGCTCTTTGAAACCAATATCAATAAGCACCCCTTTGCCACCTTTGCGCCGCCCCCAAGATTCAACCTGATGCGCAACCGCTTTTTCTCCTATGCCATCTCCCCCGAATTCGACTGGGTAGAGAATGAAGAGAACGAAGAAGATGAAGAACAGCAGCAGCGGGAAAAGCAGCAAGTCGAAGAATACAAGGAGAAGATCCTTTCCAAGAAGTCGAAGTCGATGCCGATCGCACTCCTCGAGAAAGACCGGTCCGCTCTCTTCAATCTGCTCGACTCGATCCAGATGTTAAATGGTTTTTTGAAAGAGGTCCACGCCAGGAAGCTCCAGTACCAGAAAGGTTAAAAGTCGACTTTAACCCATTTATTTTGCTAAAATAGTCCTTTTATCAGGAGAAAAAAATGAGTTTGGTAACTGAGCGATGGAATAGAGATATTGGGGTACTTGACGCCCTGAGAACAAGCTGGAATGATCAACTTTCTATCGTCAATGGCCATTTGCACCTGGAGAAGGGAACCGAGGATAGCGAATGGGGCTTTACGAGCACACCTGTTACAAAAGACCCATCTGCCATAGCTGACCATCTCGAATCGCTCATCAAAAGCACTGCGAAAGAGCTCCTTTCCACTCTGCTGACATCAAAGAGCGACACTCCCGCCTTTTATGAGCAGGTGTCACTGTTGCATCGGCAATCCAAATGTTTATATAAACGAGTTAGTAGTCTCCAGTACACTTTTAGATCTTCTATCTTTGATTCAAATTATGCACAACGATATTCAGACCTCTTTAAACTCGCTTATGGTTTTTCAGACGAGGTCAAAAAGTTCAAATCTACTCTTGCCAAACCCCCTTTGAGTGAACGAGCTGCTCAGCATCTTGATTATAATGAGAGAACTGAGGCGAGCAAATATTACTATCCAAAAAGAGTTCCTTTGAAAGAAACGGTCGCTGCGGCTAAAAAAGCTCTATCTCTTGCTGAGCAAAAAAAGCCCAAATCTCTATTGATGAGAACTTTTCTTATCATCGGAAGTATAACCCTACTCGTTCCTTCTATGTTCCTAACAGGTTTAAAAATCCTCTTTTGGAATCCTTTCGAGCTATTAATTCGCGGTAGAGTGACAACAAGATCACCCTATAACCTTACTCTTAAATGGCTAGGAGAAGGACTATTTGAATCTAAGAATGCTCATTTGAGTGCTTATCAAGATTTCTGTACACAGCTATTGCATTGTCCTGAGATCACAGATGAGGTTGCTAGGGCATTCGATCTGTTAGCTCCTCGAGCCGAGGTTCTCGATTTGGGACAGGCTGAATTATTTTCTTTTGCTCGCGATCTTGATGAACTCAAACTGTTTATTGAGGAAGATAACCGGCCGGGTGCAATATCAGTTGCTACCTTTATCGGACTGATAAAAAATAGATGCGGCGAGGAGCCTGAGCGTCGATTTAGCTTACGTGGGCTAAAAACGTTCTATTCTCTGTACAATCGAGTCTACTTAGAAAAGGGGCATGAAGTTAATTTAAACGAATTTTTTGAAAACGCCTTAGATATTGGGGTCCCTTATAAACACCACAAAGTATTCCCACAAATAAGTCATAAAATATTGCTGCAATTGCTTAATTCTGCAGCTTTCTCCAAAACTTGTAATAAGATCGTACTAAGTAAATCCATAGCACAGCTGCCGGTCGTTCAAAATTTCCTCAACCAACATTCCTATCAACAGATGATGTTGGAAGATTCAAACGAGGAGTCAATTAATCTAGTATACCGTCTCAAGACATCAATCAGTTTAGTATACCGTCGTAAAGCATAGATAACCCTTGCAATTTCAATTGAAAAACGGCCAAAATATTCTCAAAAATTGATAATGGGATTTACTCGAAAATGCATTTAGAACTGCCCGAGTTGGAAAAAATCATCCCCCAAGGAGAAGATGGGCAAAACCAATTTAAACTAGACATCCGTTCCAGTGATTCTATAGCCGCTGAAATGGTCGCCTTTTCCAATTCTCGCGGAGGAAAAATCTTTATTGGAGTCGCCGATAATGGCGAGGTTATTGGTTTAACGAGCAAAGACGTCAATCGAATCAACCAACTTCTCAGTAATGCAGCCAGCCAATTCGTCCGTAGTCCCATCACTTTCCAAACACAAAATATCCTAGTTAACACTGAGCGAGTTGTCATTATCGTCACTATACCCGAAGGGATCGATAAACCTTATTTTGACCATCAGGGGGTTATTTGGCTAAAAAGTGGTTCAGATAAGAGACGCATCCACTCTAAAGAAGAGCTCAGAAGGCTTTTCCAGGAAGTCGATCTCCTCCATGCAGATACGGTCCCCACGCGGGCTAAGATTGAAGCCTTAGATTGGAGGCTCTTTGAACAGTTTTTTAGGAAATGTTATAATGTAGCGCCGCCCAAAACTGCTCCCAAAAGACTCCAATTGCTCAAGAATATGAGCTTGGCCAGTGGAGAACAACTCACTTTAGCTGGTCTACTTTTATTTGCAAAAGAACCGTTCTTCCACAAACCAGCATTCATCATCAAGGCAATCACATTTCCTGGCACTAAAATAGGAATCACGTATATCGATAGTGAGGATTTCGAAGGGCCGCTTACCGAGATCTTCCATGGGGCTCTACTCTTTATTATGAGGAATCTGCGCAAGGTCCAAAATAATAAAAGCGTTAATTCCATTGGCGATCCTGAAATCCCCCAACTTGTCTTTGAAGAACTTCTCGTTAATGCCTTGATCCATCGCGATTACTTCATAAGTGCTCCTATTCGCCTCTTTGTTTTTGATGATCGGATCGAAATCATCAGCCCCGGATCATTGCCCGACCATCTGACAATTGAAAAAATCCAAGCTGGCGCCTCAATTCAACGCAATCCCATTCTAACCAAGTTTATCTCCGATGGAATGCTTCCGTATCGCGGTTTAGGAACTGGTGTCCCAAGAGCCCTAGAGAGTTGGTCGAAAATCGAATTCATTGATGATAGAGATGGCTGCCAATTCACCTCACGAGTCCACAGAGAAAAGGTTGAGAAGAAAGAGGCTCTTATTATTACAAAGGTCTCATTGTCGGATTTACAAATTAATATACTTAAACTAATAGAAAAGGATCCTTTTATATCATATGATGAATTGTCTGAAAAAACAGGAAAGGTCAGAACTACTGTCAGAACCAATGTTCAACACCTTAAATCGCTAGGAATTCTGCAACGTTTCGGGGCCACCAAAAAAGGTTACTGGCAAATAGATCCCACCAGAACATAAATCATTGACATTAAATTAATTACAAAATAACTGCCCTAGAAACTGCCCTAGAAACTGCCCTAGAAATGATCCTGTAAAAAATTTCTTGTCGGCCTATCAAAATCAGCTCATTTTATTTGTTGTTTACAGTTGAAAATAATTTAGGCTAAGCTGCATAATTAATGGGAATATGCGCGAAGTAGAGGTTGGGAATTTCTCCCTAGGAAACGGTAAGCCTCTCGCACTCATCTGCGGTCCATGTGTGATTGAGAGCGAGGAAAGTGCCCTTTTCACTGCGCAGTTTCTCAAAAAACTCTGCGATAGACTCTCCATCCCCCTCATTTATAAATCCAGTTACGATAAGGCGAATCGCTCGTCTGTCCACTCTTTCAGAGGCCCCGGCTTAGAGCGGGGCCTTTTTATTTTAGAGAAAATCAAAAAAGAATTTGACCTTCCGGTCTTGACCGATGTCCACAGCGATGAAGAGGCGGTGGCGGCTGGCGAAGTCTGCGACGTCATTCAGATCCCAGCCTTCTTGTGTAGGCAGACCGATCTGATCGCAGCAGCAGCTAAGACTGGCAGGGTGATCAATGTCAAAAAAGGGCAATTCATGGCTCCTTGGGACATGAAAAATGTAGTCGAAAAAATTGAATCGATGGGCAATCAAAAAATTATTTTAACCGATCGAGGCACCAGCTTTGGCTACAATAATTTGGTCTGTGATATGCGGTCGCTGCCAATCATGGAAGGGTTCGGCTATCCAGTTTGTTTCGATGCGGCTCATGCGGTTCAGCTGCCAGGCGGCAATGGAAATGCCAGTGGAGGGCAGCGGCAATTCATTGCGATGCTAGCGAGAGCTGCGGTTGCAACCGGTTCCTGCCACGTGCTCTTTATCGAATCCCATCCCAATCCTTCAGTTGCAATGAGCGACAAAGATTCACAACTTCCCTTAGAGCAGTTAGAGGATCTCCTTGTGACGATCAAGCGGATCCATCAGGCTCTGGAGGTGACCCATCTTTAACAAAAATATGACGATCTTATTAGCTATCTTAATGCCGGTACTCGGCGTGTGGATCTATCAGGTAGCCATCGTCCGATCTTCCGATATCGATCTCTTTAGAGAACTGGTCCAAAAGCGGGAAATCGCCTCTTCGGAAGTCCCCACGCAAACCAATCAACACCGCAAACAGGTCAGAAAAGATATCTGGTTTTCTCAAAATGATGGCTCAAGGCTTCACTATCAAATCGCCAGCGAGGGTTCACTCTTAAGCCTCAAACCGATCGATAATAAATTTGATATCGTCGAGTCGTTGCAAGGGGTCAAATGTTGGATGCAAGACAAACTCTCCGGTGATGGGCAACAGGCGCGGCTAATTGAAGCTAAGACGGGTCTCTATCGATATACGACACAAGAATTCACAGCAAATAGCGTGCTCCTGTCTCTGTTTAAACTTCCTGGCCATGTGCTGCCGCTCGAACCACTCGATACGGATGAGCCTTTTTTAAGCGGAATCGCTAAAGATATCTCGGTTATTTTCAATGGGAAGACACCCCAATTTCAGGCAGAAAATTTTGAAGCGACGGTGGCTAGCAATGAAAATTAGCGCATGCCTACTCGTTATTCCAGCCCTGCTCTGCGGAGAGACGATCTCTTCCAAAAAGGCCACCTATGATGGAAATGCACTCGTCTTGAAAGGGGATGTCGAGCTCGAGCACGGTTTAGGGAAATTGTCCTCTGGGAATGCACGTCTAGAAAAGGAAGAAAAAGATGGCCCCTTCTCCTCGATCTCTCTTCGCGAAGATGTGCTCATCTCTTTGAAAAATTTAGGGAAAATCTCGTGCGAAACCGCCGACCTCAACTTCGTCACATTGACGGGCAAATTGCTACCTCAGATGGGTCAGTTAATCAAGTTTGTCAATCTCGGTCCAGACAACTTCACGCTGATGAGTCAAGAGGCCGATTTGGAATTGGCAAAGCAGGCCGACTCCTACAAGGTGGTTAAAATCAATGCCAACGGGACTGTCCAAATGCAGTATGGCGATGATTTCACCTTAAATGCCGATCGTGCGACCTACACGAGCGATGGGGCTGCTCATGTTTATGCCGAGCCCAATTGTCGGCTTGTCCATGCTGATGATGTGATCGAGGCTGAAAAAGTGGAGCTATTCCCGGGCACCTCTACTGCAGTGCTCCTCGAACCAAAAGGGGTGCTCCAGCCGCAAGGGGTCAAGTTCACCTGCCATAAAATGATTTGGGAAAACGAGCCGCAGCTGCTCACTCTCCAAGGAGATGTCTCGGTCATCGAAGATGGAATTGGCACTCTCAATTGCGAAGAAGAGGTCGAAATCCATCAGAAGAAGCAGGAAGGCAAATGGATTTTAAGCAGCATGGTCGCCAAAGGAAAAACTGAGCTCACCTATGAACTTGGGGAAGGCATTAAACACCTGCTGATTTGCTATGGGAAAATGAAGCTGGATCAAGATCGATCGACTCTGACGCTGGAAAGCCCGCCAAACCACCCCATTGAATATTTCCATGATCAGATGAAACTCTGCTCCAATCATGCCCAGCTCAATTATATCGATAAACAGCCAGAAAAACTACAGCTCGATGGCAACGTTCAGCTACAAATTACTGAAGATGGGACTCGCTGTGCCACCGCTGACCAGTTTGTCTATCTGCCGACTGAAGAGAAGATGATCCTCTCTTCAAAAGACGGAGCCAACGTCCTCTTTTGGGACAAAGAGCAGCAGCTTTCCATTAGCGCCCGCGAGGTTCACATCGCTAGAGCCGACCAGAAGGAGACCATTAAGGGAGTAGGAAATGTCCGCTTTGCCTTCTCAAACACCGAAAACACTCTTCTAAAGAAACTCTTTCCATTCTACGAGGGCAAAGCCCATGACTGATAATCCGATCATCCTCAAAGTGCAAAACCTGACCAAATCGTACGGAGATAAATCGGTCGTCTCCGGCCTCTCTTTTCAAGTGCGCGAAGGAGAAGTGGTCGGACTCCTTGGCCCCAATGGCGCCGGCAAGACCACCGCTTTCTACATGACGATTGGGCTGATTGAACCGGGGTCTGGGACAGTCTTCTTCAAAAATCAAGATGTGACCAATCAGCCGATGCACGAGAGGGCTCGCCTGGGGATGGGCTATCTGGCGCAAGAACCTTCGATTTTCCGCCAAATGACTGTCGAAGAGAATATCCTCTGCATTCTCGAGACCCTCCCCTTGAGCAAAGAACAGAGAAAACAAAAATTAGAGGAGCTCCTCGCAGAACTTCATCTAGAAAAACTGGCAAAACACAAAGCGATTAGCCTCTCAGGCGGAGAACGGCGCCGCTTAGAGATCACTCGGGCACTCGTGACGCAGCCCGCACTTCTCCTCCTCGATGAGCCCTTTGCCAACATCGACCCCTTAGCGGTTCTGGATGTCAAAAAGATGATCCGGCACCTCAAGCAGAAAGGGATAAGTATTTTGATCACCGACCACAATGCACGTGAAATTTTCTCAATTGCCGATCGGAGCTATCTGATCCAAGAGGGAAGAGTTCTATTATCGGGATCTGTAAATGAATTATTAGAAAACAAAGAAGCCAGATCTTCCTATTTTGGGGAAGACTTTAGATTATAGGTAAATATGTCAGATAAAAATTTTGGTTTTTGGCGCTCTATCGCCTGGCCTATTCATAGAAATGAAATTAAGAAGATTGTTTCGATGGGACTGATGTTCTTCTTCCTATGCATTTGCTATAGCATGCTGCGCAATCTCAAAGATTCTCTCAATTTAGCAGCCTCGGGTGCCGAAGCGATCCCCTTCATCAAAGTCTGGGGGATGCTTCCCGGCGCGATCATCGCCACCTGGCTCTACACCAAACTACGCTCCTTCTTCAGTCGAGAAAATGTCTTCTATATTCTGGTCAGCGGCTTTGTCTCCTACTACTTACTCTATGCATTTGTCCTCTCCCCTAATAGCGAAGCGCTCCACCTGACTAGGCTAGACATCTACCTAAAAGGAATATTGCCCTCCGGCTTCACCGGCCTCATCTCCATGATTAGCAACTGGTCGGTTACCCTCTTCTACATCATCTCTGAGCTGTGGTCCGTGATCGTCCTCACCGTCCTCTTTTGGAGCTTTGCCAATGACATCACCCCGCTTACCCAAGCAAAACGGTGCTACGGATTGCTCAATCTCGGCTCCAACATGGCCCCTATCTTCGGCGGCGGCCTCGGATTACTTGCCAAAAGCATCATCACCACCTCCAAAGGGGCCGATCCGATGCAACAATCGCTCACTTCCGAAGTGGTCCTCGTCAGTATCTTCGCCCTCTTTGCCATGGGCATCTTCTACTGGATCAACCGCAAAGTGGTCCCCTTCGAACCAGCGGCAGTCGACAGCCATGCTGAATCGGTCAAAAACAGCAATAAAAAGCGGCTCTCCATCCGCGACTGCATCCGCTATATTTCCAAATCCCGCTACCTCACCTGCCTAGCGCTTATCGTGCTTGGCTTCAGCATCTCGATCAACTTCACAGACGTCCTATGGAAAGCGCAACTAAAGAAACAGTTTAGCCCGGATGAAATCAACACCCATTTGAACCAAGTAACAATCGGCATCGGCTGTATCGCTACCATCGGAGGACTCCTCTTCTCGATCATGGTGCGCCGTATCGGTTGGACCTTTGTCGCCATGCTGACGCCGGCCGTGATGGTCCTAATGGCGATCGGCTTTTTTAGCTTCATCTTCTTCGAAAATGCCCTAACCGGTTTCGCTGTTTCGTTCTTTGGCGTGACACCGCTCATCATGACAGTCTACTTCGGCTCGCTGCAAAACTGCCTCTCCAAAGCGGGCAAATATTCCGTTTTCGACGCCTCGAAAGAACTCGCCTTCTTGGCCCTACCGCCTGAAGCGCGTATCAGAGGAAAAGCTGCAATTGACGGCCTCGGCTCCGGGATCGGCAAGTCAGGCTCTTCTCTCACCTACCAGGCACTACTCCTCGCTACCAGCGGCAGCATAGCCCTCACCACCCCTGTCATTGCAGGGATCCTAATGGTCGTCTTTGCCGCCTGGATCTTCTCCGTCAAGCACATCTCCAAAGAGTTCAAGGTCAAGAGCGACGCAGCCGAACTCGGCGCGACCGCTGTGGCTGAAGAGCTGAAAGAAGAAGCTGCTCCTGTGGGCTAAGAAGAAAGAATATCAACTGCCTATTAGCGTCTGAATTAGAGTCTCAGGCTGAATCAAATCATCCACTGAAATTCTTCTTATGCGAACGTCTTTAAATTCTCGATATGGATCAAAGATCTTATCTGGCTGCCAATCTTTCTTGACTGCTTCAGACAAGATTTGTTCGATAGCTCTTACACCCGTTATTTCAGGTGAAATGTTGTTTGGTTCTTGAGAATGTGGAATGACAACCTCTTTGATATAATCAGATAGTTTTGTGTTTCCATCTTTTATTAAAACATCCTTCTCTTTTTCATAAAAAAGAAGCGCCGTGTAATTAAATGGATTAGAAAACTGTTTTTCATCTTTTTCTGCCGTATACCTGAGCTTGATAATTGAGCAAGTAGTAACTATTCTTTGTTCTAACCCTTTTTTTTGTAAATAATTTGACGAGCTAACATCCTCATTGGAGGTAGAAAAATAGGGGCTTATATTAAATGAATTTGCTCTAAGTAGGTTAAGATTCCAAAGGACAACCTGTTGAAGAAGGCCTGGTTTTGCATTTTCAAAATCATAATTTTTACTATATTTAATCTCGTTGAAAAATGTCCCTAGATCATAATTTTCCGTCGCTGCTCCAAACCCTATTGCCCATATGTTGTCCCGAAGATCTTTTTCAACATCCGTCAGAGTATTTGGAAATCCATTGATGTGCACCACGTTATCATCAACTAACCAAGCTTTTTCATACCCAAGGTCCATCGCCATCGCTAGGGCAGCAAAGCGACTAGCTCCGAAACCCCCTAATGTTTGAGTGTTTTCACCATACTTATATCCAACGACTGTCATATTGGGAAAAGGCCTTAAGTTTTTCTCATAATCATCATATTCCGAATGATGCACCAAGATATAAAGATGTCTACCAGACCTCCTAGGCGCATACCAAGGAACTGGGCCATTAGCAAAAGTATTCGGGTTATTATAATTTCTCAGCGGTTTTTTTCTCTGCTGCATATTCAAAAATAACCCCTTAAGCCACGAAGCTCTCTGACTTGAAATGACAACCATCGGAGGAGTTTGATCTTTAGGTAATTTTGGGGGAATCGGCTTCCACTTGGCATAAAGCTTCAATGTCTCGGGGAAAACGCCATTATCCAATAAGGTTTTTATCCGATCATTAAATAATTTATTGCAATAACCTCTTTGATCGTTTGTTATTGTGATATTTTGTAATGGAGAATATTTCTGATTAATCAGGCTTCCTCCATAATTGGGATTATTCCCAGCAATAATATGGTTAACATCGATATTGTTCATAAAAAATCCCTTCGAAATGTAATGATTTTTCCGAAATTCCAAATTTTTTGGATAGAGTATAAAGACTTTTTTTGTATTACTCAAACAGAAATTGGATTTTCCATCATCGATGCATATGCCTGAATGATTTCTTCCGTCTACTTGCTCCAAGCTGCGCCTGTGGATTGAATTAATTAGGTTATGTATCGTATCATTTTTCCCATGAATAAAGTTGAGCCTCCGATATTAAAAGACCCCAGGTTGCCCCCCGTTTTTCAAGATCCTTTTTTTTCCAGCCTGCCTAAATCGTCCATACCGATACCAGATTCCGACAAAGAGAATTTTTATAGAATTTATTGTTTAGCAATTAATCTAAAAGACAGAATCCTTCCCGGTTATAAACTTGAAGACCCCAAATTTTCTTGCGTCTCGGCTTCTCCTGGAATTACAGTTTGCGAAGACAGTTCAGCTACTGAAAAAAAAATAAAAATCTCCATTCACCCAATATTTCTTGTTCCTCCGGATCAACTACAAGCTGAATTGAGAATAACAGGACCGGACGATCCAAAATTAGACAAGAGCTTAACCACAAAAATGAAGTCAATTTTTGGTGGCAAAGAAACTTACCCAGACTTGTTTGAGGCTTTTTTTAAAAAGAGATTCGTCATTCCTGATAATTACAAGAGATATAACGGCAATTCAACTGAAGAAGTCATTTATGTAAAAAACACTGATAGCATTGCATCTTTTTATGCCCATTTGCAAGAAAATCAGACTCAATTTTTTGAGGTCATCAAGTTTGCTTTGGCTCGAGAGTTCGTGCATATCAAAATGCAAAAGGAACAACCTATTAAACTATTCTGGGGCCTTCTTTTTGGTTCAATAAAAGCTGAGGAGATGAATCTTTATACCGTCTCAAAACTCGGAGCAATCTGTAGCGTAGCTTTTATGTTCCTGTCTTTTTTAGGAGCTTCTCTTATAAAAGCCTTAGCAGCAAAGAAAATTGTGATCATCTCTTCCATTGCAGGTTTACTTATCTTGCCAATTATGTCAGTAATATTTCCTATATTAGTATTCAGCGTTGTTATTATCCAAATTATCTTTGATATTAGAGTGATT
>JAGVJV010000138.1 GCA_020050965.1 Parachlamydiales bacterium | reverse complement strand
CTTGGGTATAAATTACAAAAAGCAATGAAGTTACCCAATTCTCATATAGGGATTGCTCAATGGAACAAACCTGTTTTGCATGTTCAAACCCCCTGGGGAGAGCTTTTAGCCCCTCTTCCATTTCATGCAGGTGCTCGGCCTCTTCGAGTAGGATCGATTTGACGGTAATGGGCGAGGATGCATTGCGGAGCACCTCATGGTATAGGGGATAGAGCTCGGCAGCGCGCAGTTCGATAGCATAGGTGACGAGCAAATAGGCTGCGCTTTTTGGAACTTCTTGCTCTTTAAGATAGCGGCAGGTTTCTAGATCTAATCGATTTAAATAGTGCAGGGTTGCATAGCCACCGAGTATATCGTGATAGTTATCCAATCCAAACGATAGCCTTTGGATTTGCCGTTTCAAATAATGGGCATGCCGAAACTCTTCCGCTGCATGTTTGAGCATCTCTTCTTTCACCAAGGTGGGGTGTTCGCAGGCGGCGATTTTCCTGGCTCCGCAATTTTCGAGATAGGAGAGGGTGTTGAGCCATTTGGCATGCAGCTGGTCAGATGCAACAATGGCGGTTAAAATCTCTTTAATGTTCGAGGGTGAAGATGATTTGTTCATAGATCGCTCCGAGTTCGTCTGGTTTAATGCAGTAGGGTGGCATCACATAGAGGACATTGCCAAGAGGTCGTAGCAGGATCCCTTTATTAAGAAAAAAATCGTAGAGCTGTTCTCGATTGACTGAGTGGTATTCCAGGACCAGTATTGTTCCTAAAGATTCGCACCGTTTGAGTTTGGGGTGCCCAGCCCATTTTTGACAGAAGTCCCGATGAAGAGCAGCGATCATTTGCCTTTGCTGATAACAGCTGTTTTCGAGGAGCAGATCAAGGCTAGCTAGGGCGGTTTGGCAGATGATCGGGTTGGCATAGTAGGTGTGGCCATGCAAAAAGGGATGCTCTTTAAAGGTGTGAAAAATCTCATCGCTGCAGGCGGTGGCTCCGAGGGGCAAAAATCCGCCTGTGATCCCTTTGGAGAGGCAAATGAGATCAGGCGTCTGTGTGAGATGCTCGCAGGCGAAAAGGGGACCCGTGCGGCCAAATCCAGTCATCACTTCATCGGCAATTGTTAATACTCCATGTTCTTTGCAGCAACGGAGAAGAGCATCGAGTTGTTCAGCTGGGTAGATGACCATCCCTCCAGGGCCTTGAATGAGCGGCTCAAAGATAAAACAGGCCACATCTTCTTTGTCGAAGATATCTAGCTGGTGAGGTTCTATTTGTTCTACATTAAACATGTAGTGCCAAAAAGGACGGTTATATTTATTTCTCCCCGCAGCGGACATCGCGCCGAAAGTATCACCATGGTAGCTGTGCTTGAGGCAGACGACCTTTGTTTTAGGGATATCTCGGTTATGCCAATACTGAAAGACGATTTTTAGAGCGGTCTCGACGGCGGTCGATCCGTTGTCGGAATAAAAGATTTTCGAGAGCGATCCGGGGAGGAGCGAGAGAAGCCTGGAGGCAAGCTCGATGGCGGGCGCATGGGTAAAATCGGCAAAAATCACATGCTCGAGTTCTTCTGCTTGGGCCTGGATCTTTTGGACGATATAGGGGTGGCAATGGCCGTGCAGATTGACCCACCAAGAGGAAATCGCGTCGATATAGCTTTTGCCATCTTCCGCAAAGAGGTAGACCCCTTTAGCTCGCACAATCGGTATCGGCAGTCTGCCTACGTTGTAATCAGTAAAGGGGTGCCAGATATAGCTTTTATCTTTTTCTATCCAAAGTTGTGTTGCCATTGCTTTGCATACCTCTGTAATGTTTCTTTGTTTAAGTGGGCTTCGGGAAGGAGCCTTCCTAAGCAGGGGAGTTTAGTGGTTTCTAAGATGGCCGCTTCGGAATCGAGATTTGGCTCTCCATTGAAAATGAGGCCCAAAATCGGCACATTGCGTTGCTTGAGCGCCTCAACAGTTAGCAGAGTGTGGTTGATGCTGCCTAGGTAGTGTTTTGAGACAATGACCCACTGGCAATCCCAGGTGTGGAAGAGATCGAGGGTTGTGATGTTGGTCGTGAGGGGGACTAAGACTCCACCTACCCCTTCGATGATCAACGTTCTATCCGTGGCTGGGATCGTGATTTTTTGGGGAGCGATGGTGAGATTTTCCAAACGGGCTGCATGGTGGGGCGAGAGGGGAGCTTTGAGGGCATAGGCAGATGGATGGATCTTGTGGGCCCATTGTTCCATAAAAACGAGATCCTCTTCGCTACATTGAATCGGTTTCCAATAGTCTGCTTGGAAAAGTAGGGCAAGGATGCCGCTGACGAGGGTTTTGCCCACATCGGTGCTGATTCCTGCTACCATAATTCTTTGCATAATGTCCTCACTTGCTCTGGCGTATTAAATGCATGTAAACTGATGCGGAGCAACTCATGCCCCCTTTGCACGGTTGGGCTTAGCAAAGGCCGCACATCAAATCCTCGATCGACAAGGCGCCCTGCCGCTTGTTTGGCCTGTTCATTGCCTGGTATTTTCACTGCGTGGATGTGGCTCGAGGACCTTAAGATTTGCATCAATTGTTGGATATGGGCCCGCTCATTTTCGAATTGGGGAAACAAATCATAACTGCTTTTAATCGCTGCCAATGAATAGAAGGGGAGTGCGGTGGTGTAAATAAAGGGGGTGGCAAAATTGATCAATAATTCGCGCAATTGCTTGCTTCCGAGAACAATCGCTCCATGAGCCCCCAGCGCTTTGCCGAAAGTGACCACCTTAGCAAAAGCGACGTCTACCAGTCCTCGCCCCTGGGGACCCCAAACTCCGACGGCATGGGCCTCATCGACGATCAGATGTGCGCCGTAGCGGTCTGCGAGTTCTTTAATTTCTTGCAGGGGAGCTACAGATCCATCGGTAGAGTAGATTGATTCAATGCAGATGAAGGTCTCCTGCTGACTTTTTCGAAGACGACTCTCCAAATGCTCCAGATCATTGTGTCTAAAGGCAAACGCTCGTGAACTGCTTAAACGGATTCCATCGCGTGTTGAGGCATGCACAGCGGCATCGAAGAGAATCGTCCCTTCCAAGATCGAAATAAGGCCTAAATTCGCCATGTATCCGCAGTTAAAGAGCAGTCCTGATTCAAATCCATGGAAGGCTGCAATATGGCTTTCTAATTCCTCTGCAACCACAGAATTCCCCGTGAGTAGACGGGAACCAGTAGATCCTAATCCTAAGTAATCGTTGGAGGAAAAATCGATGAGTCCCTTGGGCAATATCTTCAAGCTACGTAGATTTCCCAAGCGCCCCCTTTGCTGTAATCTATTCATCATCTTAGCCCCAAAGTTTGAAACATCTCCTGATCCACATCTGCAGAGGTGTTGCCGACGGTGAGCAGCTTTTCACCCATATGGATCGAATTGGCTCCTGCGAAAAAACAGAGGGCCTGTTCTTGGAAGCTCATCTCTTTTCGACCTGCAGATAGGCGAACCATCGTTTTGGGCATCACAATCCGGGCGATGGCGACAATCCGCAGCAGCTCCCAGATCGAGACCGGAGGTTGGTTTTCTAGCGGCGTTCCAGGGATGGCGTATAACCGATTGATCGGCACCGATTCGGGATGAGGGCGTTGTGAAGACAAAGTTTTGAGCAGTTCCAATCGATCAACCACCTCTTCACCCATCCCTAAAATGCCCCCGCAACAGACTGTGATCTTTGCTTTGCGGATATTGGCAAGGGTGTTCAATCTGTCCTGATAGGTCCTGGTGGTGGTAATGCTTGGGTAGAACCGCTCAGAAGTGTCGAGATTGTGGCTGTAGGCATAGGCCCCCGCGTCTTTGAGACGGTGCGCCTGTGCCTCATCGAGCATCCCTAAGCAGCAGCACACTTCGACGCCAAGCGCAGTGACTTGACGGGTCATTTCGAGCACCTCTTCGAATTGCTTACTATTGCGCACCTCTCTCCAGGCTGCGACCAGGCAAATCCTGGTTGCACCGCGCGCAATGGCTTTCTTTGCATCCGCGATGACTTCATCGATGCGCATCATAGGCTGCGCAGAGACGGCCGTTTTGTAGCGGGAGGATTGTGCACAGTATTTGCAATTTTCGGGGCACCCGCCGGTCTTAATAGAAATGCAGTTGCATTTTTGTACCTCGCCAATCCGATGGTGCTGTCCATGGATGAGGTGGGCTTTAGAGATCAGCTCCATGAGGGGAAGTTCATAGAGCGCATTTAATTCATCAATTGTCCAATCGTACTTCATATGCAAAAAATTGTAGACCGGAGATTTTTCTCATTTCAACGTGAATTGCAAAGGATCAACCTCCAAAAGAGTTTACGAAAAACATAAGTAAGTTTAAAATTGGGCGTTTTGCTCCAGGTTCATAAACTAGAATGGAGTTTAGACGACATAAATGAAGGTTTGATTTTTTTATGCTTGAAGCGCTGTGTAGTAGTAAAAATATACAAAAAATCCTCACTTTTTTGTTGGTGAACGGAAAATGTTATGGAACGCAGCTCCATCGGGCGCTTAAAACCCCGCTCACGCCCCTCCAGAAAGCTCTCAATCGCTTAGAGAAGGGTGGGCTAATCACTAGTTATTACGAGGGGAAAACCCGCCTCTATCAGTTCAATCCTGCCTATCCGCTTTTGGCTGAATTGGAGCAGCTGCTGAAAAAGAGCTATACACTGCTCCCTGGTCATGAGAAGAAAGACTACTATGTGCTGAAAGAAGAGATCCACTGCGAGAACAAGCTTCAAGTGCTGCTCGAATTTTGGGATAGGCTGCAGACAGTAAAAGAGCTGACTTTTCATGCACGCAGCAAATCGGGGGAGGAGAATGGGTGGAATGGCAAAGGCTTGGGAGAGGTGAGCAAGAGCAAAGAGGGGATCCATGTGCTGCTTTTCAACGAAAAGGGGACCTGGCAGAGTAAGAAGGGTAATGAACTTTCTTTTAGCAATGTTTTTCGCTGGACTCTAGATAGAAGAGCGGGAGTGATTTCGCTTGAGCACTTGCGGCGCGGTCCCGACCATCCGGTTTTCCTCTTTCACCTGGCACCTTCGGGGAAAAATAGCCTCACCTCGGTCGATTCACATCTATGTGATGGGGACACCTATTTTGGGCAGATCCATTTTGACCGGTACAGCCTTCGACTAAACTGGCGGGTAATTGGTCCTAAGAAGAATGAAGAAATAGACTATTATTATTCGTGATCTGGGTTTACAGTCTGAAATTTATTCAATGGGTTTAATATAAGCGTT
>JAGVJV010000262.1 GCA_020050965.1 Parachlamydiales bacterium | reverse complement strand
TCTCCTTAAAGAATTTCTTTCCCAGCGCAGAACATGGGGGCAATATTGCTTTCTTAAGCAACATCCTGTTTGGACTTCTTGGATTGGAGATGGCCGCTACCCACGCAGCTGAGATGCGCGACCCGCTGCGAGACTACCCCAAATCCCTCTTTACTTCGGTCTTCATCATCTTAGGTTCGATGATTTTCGCTTCACTAGCTATCGCTATCGTCGTTCCTCATCAAGAGCTCAGTTTGGTGGTCGGCATTATGCAAGCCTTTACCACGTTTGTCGATACCTATAACCTCCGATGGCTCCTCCCCTTCATCGCCTTTTTCATCATCCTCGGGGGATTAAGCAGCGTTGCAGCATGGATCATTGGTCCGACAAAAGGGATCATGGTCGCCAGTCGAGACGGAAGCTTGCCCCTCTGGGTCGGTAAAACGAATAAAGAAGGCGTTCCGGTTACTGTCTTGCTGCTGCAAGGAGGGGTCGTCTCCATTCTTTGCCTCGTCTTTGTTCTGATGCCCACTGTGAATAGCTCTTTCTGGCTCCTCTCGGCCATGACCGCCCAGCTTGCCCTAATCGTCTATATTGCCCTCTTTGCGGCTGGAATCAAGTTGCACTACCGCAGACCTGATGTGAAGCGTTCGTACAAAATCCCCGGCGGAAACAAAGGGATCTGGACGGTTTGTTCAATGGGGATTTTCGCCTGCCTCGTGGTCATTTGTTTAGGCTTTATTCCACCCAAGCAGATGGGGATCAAGAATGTGCTCAGCTATGAACTGACCCTGATTGGGGGGATCGCCATCTTTTGCATCACTTCCCTGCTGATCAAGCGAAGAAAGTAAAATATTAAGTTCTTTCGAGAATGTGCTGGGCTTCGGTTTCGTCGATCAGCACAAAGCGATTTTGCTCTTGCTCATAGCAATAGACGTCAGCATGGGCGATGTCAAACCACCAGCCATGTAAGCGCAGCTCTTTCCGCTTAAGCCGCTCTTGGATGAAGGGATAGCTTTTGATGTGCTCCATCTGCTGTAGCACGTTCACCTGGGAGAGCTGATTGTGCTCTGACAGACCTGGATTTATCTTTACGCCATTGCGCACTTGATTGAGCGCCTCTTTTCCATCTGGTTTTTTTTTATATAAAAAATTGATAGGATTGTTCAAAATGATACTATAAGACAAAAACTATTGTAGAGGAAGATGATGAAGAAAAGTAAATTTGCGGCGAGCGCATGCTTGAGTCTGCTCGCAATCTATCCCATGTTCACTTATGCAGATGATTGCTGCATGCCAGAATATCGACCAAGCGATATTTTATGCGTTGATGAGGCATGTGCGATCTATTCAGCGTATGCTGGACCGCAACTAGATTGCGGCTGGGATGTCTATGGATTTGCGGAATTTTTATATTTGAGACCCTATCGATCCACCTCCTGGGTTGCATTTGAGATCCCCCCTTTTCAAGATATTGCTACACGTCCACAACACAACTTAACTCATCGATTTGGGTATCGTCCTGCTTTTAGCGTTGGACTTGGCCTAGTCCTTCATGACTTTGATGATTGGATGTTGAATATCGATTACATTTGGTTTCACCATTCCTTTACAAAGACCATGTCGGTCACAGCTCCCACTTCCCTTTCTTCGACGACAGGAAGTTTTGGTACTCCTTTTTTGTACAATAGGATCTTCAATAAGTCCAAAATACATTATGATATTATTGGCGCTGACATTCAAAGGCCTAATTATCTTGGACAAAGGGTGATCTTAAGCCCCTTTCTAGGTTTAAAATGGCTATCTAGAAATTTAAAAATTAGCCAAAACCTTGTGCGGGCAGACAGCGGTCTTATCGATCTCGATCATACCATTAATAAGTGGTCATCGATAGGGATTAATGCCGGATTTGATGGAAAGTGGCTTTTATGCTGGGGATTAAGCTTGATCGGAAAGGCCGATGTTGCCCTTCTATACCCTTACGATCGAGGCAAGGTAATCATCGAATCGACTACAGCTGAAGGTGTCAAAAATTCTAACAAAACACCGATGAGGCATCTAGATATCTTTACTAGAGGGGGCATGGGAGTGGGTTGGGGAAGCTATTTTTGCTGCAATCGATACCATTTAGATATTGCTGCCACTTATGATTTCTTGGGTGAAGTTGTAAAAATGGATTTCGAAGTGGGACAGTACCTCAATCCTTCGCAGCTATTCATGGGTCTAGCACTTCGTGCTCAATTTGATTTTTAAAGTAAGTTAGGAGAAAAAATGATTAAAAACACTATCGCTAGTACGCTCTTTGGGTTGGGGATCGCTCAGATGACTTTTCTTCCTGCTCAAACTGACACAATAGAAGAGAGCACCTATTCCCCTTGCTGTGCGGAGATTGTTCCGGGAGAGCCGCTCGATCCCTGTTTAGTTTCTGCAGGCTATCCCTATCCGGCAACAATTACACCCAGTTGCGGTTGGAATATTTATGCAAAAGGGGATTTTCTCTATCTGGCAGCTACTTCTGAAGCTTTAAACACTCCTTTTGGCAACCTTAGTTTAGATGGAACCGATTTGACTTGGTTCCCGCAAACGATCTCCTATCGCCCAGGTTTTAGAGTCTTTCTAGGGATGGATTTAGGTTCGGTTGTTTTAGATTTAAGCTATCTAAGATACCATTCTCACAATACATCAAACTTTAGAGCGAGAAGCGGCGGGGGAATCACAGCAGGTGAAGCTCCTCCAGATTTTTTTACAGAGCTTTTTCTTGGGTTTACCGCATTTTTCCAAAATGTGAGATCGACTTGGCACCTCGATTTTGATGTAGGGTCTATTTCCCTGCAAAAACCTGTATATATGGGAAAAAGGCTCATCATGAGCCTTAATTATGGGCTTCTTGGAGTATGGAGTGGTTCAAAATGGAATTTCAGATATACCCCACTTCAGGCGCCTCTTCCCCCAGGCGGAGTGACCTCAGATGGGTTTGCTCTAGCAGACGCCAAGAGCTGGGCAATAGGACCAAACCTAGGATTTGCAGCCGCTGCATTACTGCCAATGCACTTTAAAGCAATTGCAACGATTGATCTGGCCCTCCAATATGGCTATACCACCAAAATGACACAAGTCAATTCCTTTCCAGCAATCCCAAGGCCTTTTATCACTGGACAAAGTATCGACTCGCAAAAAGCTGCATGCCTTCAAGCCTACCACATGGGTGAAATCGGACTGGGTTGGGGCGATTATTTTGGATGTGATCGATTTCACGTCGATCTATCTGTTACCTATAACTTTTTCTACCAGCACATCTATGATTTTGGATTTGCACAAGGTCCCACTTTTGTACAAGGGATGTTTTTAAATTCATACACTGTACATGGAATTGCAGTAGGCGGAAGGCTAGATTTTTGAAATTAAGTACTATTAGGAGTCAATATGTTGAAAAAAACCTTTTTTGTTCTAGCAGCGAGTTTACCTATTTTTGGCTACTCTGATGATGCATATGCAGCTGAAACCTATTGTCTTTTGCCACCTGAGCCGGTTGAATCCTGCCAGCTTCCCATAGGTTATTTTTATCCAGCGCAGTATATATTGGGAGACTGTTGCGTAGATATCTATGCCGCTGCCGAATTTATTTATTGGGAAGCCAATCACGACAGCCTCTCTTTCATTGGGAGAAAAAATATCTTTAACGCAACGACGGGGATAGATGTCACCACGCTTGTTCATCATCAGGGATATCGACCCGGATTTAAAGTAGCAGTGGGAATGGGTTTCCCAGGGATTGACAATTGGAATTGTGAAGTTGAATATACTTGGTTTCATCATACGACGACCAACCATTTTAGTGCTCCAGCTAATGGATTTATTCAGCCATCATTTCTCACGGATGCGTTTGCACCTGCCTTATTTGGTTTAGGGGCAAGCGCTTTAAGATCCAAGCAAAAATTCGATTTAGATTTTTTGCAAGCGACTTTAGGGAGATCTTTCTATTTAAGTCAACGTTTGGTCGTCGATGCTGGAGTTGGTCTTAAAGGCTGGTGGTCTACTGCGAATACAGATCTGCTTTTCACCATCCCCGGTGGTTTTCAAGGCTCTCAGCTATCAAAGAATCGCCTTTGGGGAATCGGTCCATATGTGAAAGCGAATATCAAGGCCCTCCTATGGTGCGGCACCTATCTATTTGGCAAAGCGGGCATTTTTCCATCGTATACTAGATTTACCAAAGTCCATATCAACAACAATTTCCCGACTGTAGGATTTATAAGAACAGAAAGAGTCTCCGATTTTACCTATCTCGCCCAACTTTTTTATGAAGGAGCAATCGGCTTAGGATGGGGAAGTTATTTTTGCGATTGCGGTTACCATGTCGATTTCTCGATCGGCTACGATATGATGACAAACTATATTAGGGGACTCTCGATTTCGACAGGTCAAACTTTTAAAGAGTTTTATTATCAAGGGCTGTCCATAAAAGCTCAGTTGGACTTCTAAGGTCCTCTATTTTTTAACCTGAGTTTTAGGTTCGTTCGAGAATGTGCTGGGCTTCGGTTTCGTCGATCAGCACAAAGCGATTTTGCTCTTGCTCATAGCAATAGACGTCAGCATG
>JAGVJV010000242.1 GCA_020050965.1 Parachlamydiales bacterium | reverse complement strand
TATTCTGACCGAACATTTTCAGATCATCCACCGTCAGGCAGTATTTGCCGACATTCCTCAGATGATTCAAGTCGTCATAGGGATGCGCCGAACGGGCAAGACCTATTTTCTTTTTCAGACTATTCGGGAGCTAATGAAAGATCAGGCGATAGCGCAAGAGCAAATTTTATATATGAACTTTGAAGATGATCGATTACTTCCCATGAATCAAAAACAATTAGGTCAAACGATCGATGAATTCTATACCCTTTACCCTGATAATCACGAGCGAACATGTTATTTATTTTTTGATGAAATCCAAAATGTAGAAGGCTGGCCTATCGTGATAAGGCGCCTTTTTGATACTAAAAAGATCAAAATCTATTTAACAGGCTCTTCAGCAAAATTACTAAGCAAAGAGATTGCCTCTACCCTAAGAGGACGCTCGATTGCCAAAGACATGTGGCCGTATAGCTTTGAGGAGTATTCTTTAGCCAACGATATTCCTCCGCTGACTAAACCATTTGGCAAAAAGAAAATGGACGTATACCTCAAACATCTTGAAGACTATCTGACTGTTGGGGGATTTCCAGCGGTCCAGGGATTAACTCAAGAGCAACGTCGCACCATTTTGCAAAGCTATATCGACTCTGTTGTTTTTAGGGATATTGTCGAGCGATATAAAATTACAAATACAACTCTTATCAAGTATCTGATCAAAACGCTATTAAAAAATTGCGCTTCTCCTTTCTCTTTAAACAAGTTTTACAACGATATCAAAAGTCAAGGTTACCCTGCCGGCAAAGATACTTTGTATCGTTATTTAGAATATATTGAAGATGCTTTTTTGGCATTTTCCGTTCCTCTTTTAACAGATTCTTATCGAAAAATGGAAACGAACCCTAAAAAAATTTATGCGGTTGATACTGGATTGGTCATAGCCAATCTGTTAATTGGTAACCAAAATTGGGGTCCTTTATTTGAGAATTTAGTGTATTTGGATTTGAGAAGAGCAGGATATAGAATCAATTATTACAAGACACAGAGTGAGTACGAAATTGATTTTGTCATCACAAAAAATGATGGCTCAATGGAGTTGCTACAAGTCGTATGGGATTCAAGTGTACCAGAGGTCTTGGAGCGTGAGCGGAGAGCTTTACATCAAGCAGAAAAAGAACTTGGGATTCCCGGCCGCCTCATAGATCCTGAGATTTATTTAACGACTTCTCTATAGTTTTTCATGACGCGAAGCGTTTGGGGCCTCCAAACGCTTCGCGTTATCACAGCTTGATAATTCGTTTAGAAATCAATTCCTTATGTCTTTAACTCCTGTTTTTATCCCCCTTATTTCACTTGTCTCTTTCCCAAACCTATGATAATCTATTTGTTTTTAAACTCTAAAGGTTAAAGCGCAATGGATAAACGTACGCTCCTCTTTGTGATTGCGATGTCTTTCACATTATTCGGTGTCAATTTGTTTTTTCAACACCAAAATGCCCAGAAAAAACAAGAATGGCAACAGCAACAAAAAGCTAAGCAAGCTCAAAAAGAAAAGCAAAAGCAGCAAGAAGAGCCCACTGCCCCCTCTGAATGGTTAGATCAAACCGCTCAAACGTTGACACGTCCCTTTTCTAAGAAGAGCGAAGAAAAATTTTACGTGCTTGAAACTCCTTATCAACAATTGGTTTTTTCTAACTATGGAGGCGCCCTCGCTGAAATTAACCTCCCTTTCCATACCAAAGAGAATGAACTCAGCGTCGTACGTGAAATCGAATTCGACCGCGAAATGGTCCACTCTCACCCTGAAAATGCCCATTTTCCCTCCCATCCTTACTATACGCCTGCCACAAGCTCCAAAGGGGACTTCGTCCTTCACGAACAAGGCACGTTAGGAGGATATTATCCCTTATTGCGTCGAGATCTCATTCAACAACCTCCTCGTCAAAGCGTCCGCGTTAAACCGCAGTATTACGCGTTAAATATCGTGTCCGACTATCCCGAGCTCGCTGAACTCGTGTATGACGTCAAACACTTTGACGAACACTCCATTACATTTGAAGCTAATCAAAACCAACGTCGTATCACAAAAACGTACTCTTTGGGAGATGGAACGCAACAGGAAGCTCCCTATACCCTCAATTTAGCCATTAAAATTGAAGGCGATGGACGTGGACTCTGGCTCACAACAGGTGTGCCCGAAGTGGAATGGATTTCTGGCGGTCCAGCCCCTACCCTCAAATATCGTCTGACACGCAATCAAAAGTCTGAAGTCGAAAAAATTGATCCCCCCCAAGATGCCCTCACCGTTTCTTCTGTTTACTTGGATTGGATCTGTAACTCTAACGGCTTTTTAGGCATGATTCTTGATCCCCTGAAAGAAATCGACTCTGGGTATCGCGTCCAGACAATTCCAGGTACCACACTCCCCTCTCGCCTAGTTGAAATCGATCAGAATTATGAGCGCTTTAAACCCGCTAATTTACCTGGTTATATGGAGATGCTCCCTTTGAAATCCCAAGGGGGAAAGCTGGAATTTCGCCTTTTTGCAGGTCCCTTTGATACCGCCATTCTGAAAGAAGTCGACGCCAAATACTCCAATCCAGAGACCGGGTACAATCCTGACTATATTGCCTGCCAAACCATGCATGGCTGGTTCACCTTTATTTCTGAGCCCTTTGCAAAGTTCCTCTTCGTTCTCATGAACCTCTTTCATTCTTTCACAGGATCGTGGGCTCTCTCCATTATCTTGCTGACGGTCTGTTTACGTCTCATGCTGTATCCTCTGAATACCTGGTCGACAAAATCGATGGTCCGCATGCAGCAGATCAGCCCCGAAGTCACAGCGATTCAAGAAAAGTATAAGAAAGATCCCAAAAAAGCCCAAATTGAAGTCATGAATCTTTACCGAGAGCGAGGAGTCAATCCTGCTTCCGGTTGCCTTCCTCTCCTCATTCAAATGCCTTTTTTGATTGGAATGTTTGACTTGCTAAAATCAAGCTTCGCCCTACGTGGAGCTCCTTTTATTCCAGGATGGATCGATGATTTGACCGCTCCTGACGTGCTATTTCGCTGGAATCAACCGATTTTCTTTATCGGGACAGAATTTCATCTTTTGCCTTTTTTATTGGGAGCCGTTATGTTCATTCAGCAACGCCTCATGTCGACTGCACCAAAAGATCCGGCGCTCATGACAGATCAGCAGCGTCAACAACGCACGATGGGAACCATGATGACGGTTGTCTTTACCATCATGTTTTATAACTTCCCCTCAGGATTAAACATTTATTGGTTATCTTCTATGCTCTTAGGTATTGTACAACAATGGTTTACAACTAAACAAATGGAAAAGCAACCCTTACCTGCAGCCCCAACAAAATTAACTCCTAAAAAGGCTAAGTCACGCTAAGTTACAAGATACACTATGCAAGCATGGGAACAATTTCTTCACACACAAGAAGCTGAACTTGGATCAGAAACGGTCAAAAAATGGCTGAGAAGTCTAAAAGTTCAACGTTTCGATGCTTGCAATCTTTATTTAGAAGCTAAAGACTCTTTTCAGGCTCTTTGGTTTGAAGAGCATATGCGCAGTAAGGCTCAAGCCACGCTCATCAATGGCAACAACAAGAAAATCAAAGTTCATCTCACCATTGCCAATTCTCCTCCTGCCCCTTTAAAAACACGTTTTAAAGGGAAAGTCAAAGACAACTCCTCGACACGCTTTCAGTTGACATTCGATGAATTAGATCCTTTGTGTTTATTTCAGCATTTTGTGGTCAGCCCCGATAACGATCTCACCTATAAACTGCTGCATGAGATAGTGGACTCCCCCTCTCCCACCAAAACCGCTGCAGAAGGCTTCAACCCCATTTATCTCTACGGCACAGCAGGCTCCGGAAAAACTCATCTCCTGATGGGATTAGTCCACGCTTTTCGTGCCCGCGGATTAAAAGCTCTTTATGCGCGTGCTGAAACCTTTACAGACCACGTCGTCACCGCCATTCGAGCCGGCGAAATGAGCACCTTTCGTCAAACCTATCGCAATGCAGATGTGCTCTTAATTGATGATGTGCATGTCTTCTCACGCAAAGGAGCGACGCAAGAAGAGTTCTTTCATACGTTTAATACCTTGCATCTGGAAGGCAAACAAATCGTGTTAAGCGCGCATTGTGCGCCACAAGAGCTGCAGCTGATCGAACCGCGCTTGGTAAGCCGTTTTGAATGGGGAATCGTTCTCCCTCTTAAAACGTTGCATGCCGATCAATTGCGCAATATGCTACAACTCAAAGCGGACATCTTAAATTTTGCGCTTCCTCCTAAAGTCGTCGATTTCCTCATTGAAACATTTACGAGTAATCCTAAGGCATTGATCAAAGCCTTTGAAGCCTTGGTTTTACGCCTCCATTTAGATTCTCAACACTCCGTCCATGCCCTCAGCGTACCAGCCGCTAAAACCTTATTAGCCGATTTACTTGCAGAAGAACTCAAGTCTGCTTTAACATCCTCCAGAATTATTCAAGCAGTCGCCGAGCATTATGGCATCCGCACGGAAGACATTTTAGGTAAATCACAAACAAGAGAGTGTGCGCTCCCACGTCAACTCGCCATGCATCTGTGCCGAGATAAACTCAAAATGCCTTTTATGAAAATTGGTGATCTGTTTGCGCGTGACCATTCCACCGTCATGGCCAGCGTCAAACATGTCCAAAAATCGTTAGAACAAGATCAGCGCGATATTGCAGGAGCTTGGCAGATGATTGTGAAAAAATTACAAAATTAAAAAAGAATTAATTGAAGTAAAGATTAGTTGAAATTAAAATCAAGAAAACACTATTTATATATATCAACTCTTTTTATAAACAAAAAGAGGTTTTATGTTACAAACAAAAATAATACCTGGATTAGTGAGATGCGCGGCATCTTATGCGATAGGCTATAGTTATGGAAAATGAGCGCCTGTTCCCCCCTCATTTAACGGAATGTGTGCTAGCTTTAGCAGGCTAGCTCACTTCCCACCGGTAATACTTCCTATCTTTAACAAGATTCTAGACAAATGAGTGCTAACAGATTATAGGTATTTTTTTAATCTATTCACTCTAACACCCTAGATTCTATGATTCCAAACTATCGTCTTAAAAACAATCTCTCTATCGAATCGCCAGAAGGGCAAGCGTTGGCGCTTCTGGGACGTCAGGAAATCGAAATGGCAGAGCATGAAATGCCTGGTTTGATGGCTCTAAGAAAAGAATTTTCTGCGTCCCAACCTTTGCGTGGCGCACGCATTGCAGGGTGTTTGCATATGACAGCACAAACGGCCGTGTTGATCGAAACATTAATCGCGTTAGGAGCCGAAGTCCGTTGGTCCTCCTGTAACATTTATTCGACTCAAGACCAAGCAGCAGCAGCGATGGTTCAAACAGGAGTTCCCGTCTTTGCCTGGAAAGGGATGTCATTAGAAGAGTATGAGTGGTGTATTGCACAAACGTTATTTTTTGGCTCTTCGCCTCTTAATATGATTCTAGACGATGGAGGAGATTTAACACAGTACGTCCATGAAAAACATTCTGAGCTACTTAAAAATATTCGTGGAATTTCAGAAGAAACGACAACGGGTGTACGTGCTCTGATGCAACGAGAGACGCAAGGAACCCTCGGAGCACCTGCTCTTAACGTCAATAATTCGGTGACGAAGTCTAAATTCGACAATTTATATGGGTGTCGCGAATCATTGCTCGACGGTCTTAAACGTGCCACAGATGTGATGATTGCAGGTAAGACAGCCGTGATTGCGGGCTACGGAGACGTGGGCAAAGGCTGTGCGGCTTCGCTTTCAGCATTAGGTGCCCGTGTGATCATTTGTGAGGTGGATCCCATTTG
>JAGVJV010000060.1 GCA_020050965.1 Parachlamydiales bacterium | reverse complement strand
TTTTTAGAGTTAATTAGTCTTTCTAAATTTAGCAGTAGCAAGCGTTAACACTTCAGGAAGTCCATCACCGGAAGAAATAAAACGTACATCTTTTATTCTCTTTAATACATCACTGGGAGCTTTCCCTTGGAAGGCGCAATAATTCTTAAAATGATAGGTAGCTCCTTTATCCATGAAAAGCACAGCTTCAAATTCAAAGATCTTAGTCTTTTCCGAACTATCTGTAAGCTTAACTTTATTATCCCCATCAAGTTCTATTGCCCAACCTTCTGCGTAACATTTGGTTGGGTTGAATTCGACTGTGCTTGACATATGCCTCCTATATATAGAAAGATTGAAGAGTCTAATTTGGAGGCATTTTAGTGTCAATTTTCTTCAGGATCTGAAAAGAAAATTGTTTAGTTTTTTTACTTTATAAATAATCTAAAATTGCACACAATACATCTTATGATTAATACGGCGTATAACATTACTTGCCAAATCGCTTTTGGTATAACTATAGGATTTATTTCTGACAGGATAATCATTCCAAACGTTACTAATGCAATTGACCGACTAGTCTTAGCACCTCCTGAGCCAAATACAAGAGAAGTAAGACTGGAGAAAAGAATTAAAAAAGTTGAAGCTGAATTGACTCCTGAGGAAGCTTTGGCATTCGAGCGTTGTAGAAATACGGAAACCGCTTTGAATGGAATTACTAGAAAACATGTAGCATATATATGTGATCCTAGTAGTGAGAATAGGGGCAAATTATTTAGAGCCATTGCGATTATTGCAGTAGGTGCCCCTGTCATCGAGGAATTGATATTTAGAGGGGCTTTATCCTATTTGTTTGAGGACAATCTTAAATATACCCTTTTTAATTCATTTCTTTTTGGAATGGTGCACTACAACACCAAATGGAAATGGCGCACAAATTTTCAGGTAATATCTGAAGTGATGTTGATTGGCGCGATCTATTCGGTGACCAAGATCTGGGGAAGTTTATTTGCTTCAATAGCAGCTCACGCTGTGCACAACATTGAATGTGTATATTCAGAATATAAAGCATCTAAGGCGTTTGAAGAGCTGACTAAATATCCTCAGATCCTCAAATTACTAAATAAACATAAGATCCAATTCGCTAAAGTATTTCAATAATTGATATTAAACTTATTCTGAGCCAGCTTGAGGATAGCACCCACAGCTTCGTTGGCGTCAGTTCCGTCGGCTTCGATTTGGATTTTGGCCCCTTTCGCGGCGGCGAGCATTAGAATGCCTAGGAGAGATTTTGCATTGACGGTGAGATCTTGGTAGGTAAGGTTGATATCGGCCTTGAAATTCGATGCGCAGCGAACGAGTTCGGTAGAGGGCCGTGTGTGCAGCCCTTTTTCATTAATGACGACGAAAAATTTTTTCACTTTTGATGACATAATCCAAAAATTATATGAGTGTTGAGAGTTCTTGAAGCAAGCGATCAAAATGTTTGAGAGTCGCTTCTATCGGGTGCTCTGACTGCATGTTTACCCCAGCCCTTTGCAATAAGTCAAGCGGATAATGCGATGAGCCTGAGGAAAGGAAGTTCAAATAGGCTTTACGTGCAGGTTCTCCCTCTTGCATCACTTTCTCGAAGAGAGCATGTGCGGCGCTGATCCCCGTTGCATATTGGTAGACGTAGAAATTGCTATAGAAATGGGGAATGCGCCCCCACTCGATGTCGATTTCTTGATCGATTGTGATGTCGGGCCCAAAGAAATCGATGTTGAGTTTGCGATAGGTCTCTTTTAGGAGGCCTGGTGTAAGGGGGATGTTGTTTTCAGCAAGATTGTGGACCGTCAGTTCAAATTCGGCAAACATGGTCTGGCGGAAGAAAGTGGCCCGAATGTCTTCGATCTTTTGATTGATGAGGAAAGCTTTTTCTTCCGGTTTGAGATTTTGCTTCATTAGGTAATGGAACATCAGCTCTTCGTTGAAGGTCGAAGCCACTTCGGCGAGGAAAATCGGGTAGTTGCTATATTGGTACGGTTGATGTTTGTGACTGAGAAAGGAGTGCATGCTATGGCCGGCTTCATGCGCGAGAGTCATCAGGTCATGGAAGCCTCCTTGGAAATTCATCAGAATGTAAGGCATGCTGTCGTAGCTGCCGGTAGAGTAGGCGCCGGAGCGCTTGCGCTTGTTTTCATAGCGGTCTACCCAGCGATCGTGCTGAAGCCCATTATGGAGAACTTTTTGATACTCTTCTCCTAAAGGAGCGACCGATTCGATCACCATTTTTTCAGCTGTTTTGTAGTCGTATTTAAGGTCGACGCTTTCTACAAGTGGAACATAGAGGTCATAGAGGTGCAAATCGTCGACTTTGAGCGCTTTTTTGCGTAAGGACACGTAGCGATGGAGAATGGGCAATCCTTTGCGGACGGAAGCGACGAGGTTGGTATAGACTTTGGTGTCGATCTGGTTGGGAAAGAGGGATGCTTCGAGGCAAGAAGAGTATTTGCGGGCCCGTTTACTAAAAACATGGTGCTCCATGTGTCCTTTAAAGAGTTCCGCGATGGTGTTTTCAAAACTTGAGAATGAGCGGTGCAGAGTCTGAAAGGCGTTTTTGCGCAGCTCCCGGTCTTTGCTCCTTAAATAGATGAGGTATTTGGCATGGGTTAGCTCTTGGGCAGCTCCTTTTGAATCTTTAATGGGCGGAAATTTGAGATCGGCATTGTTAAACGCACTAAAGCTACTTGGCGCTGTGCTGAGGGCTTTGCCTGCTAGGGCGAGAAGCTCTTCTTGCTCTGAAGTAAGAGTGTGAGGTTTCTGACGGACGATCCGCTCGAGATGGAACTTGTAGTCAGCAAGGACTGGATCTTTGAGGTAATTTTGAATGGTGGAATCGGGCAGAGCTAGAATCTCTGGTTCAGCCCAGGAGAGTTCTTGAGCAAATTCGTAATAGATGGTGGAGATGACGTTAAATGCTTTTTTATAATCTTCATTCGCTAGATCTTCGTCATGGCGCATATGGGCATAGGTGAAAAGTTTGGAGATGATTCGATCGGTCTTAAAGCTTATCTCAAAAAAATCTTTAAGCGTTTTAGCACCTCTGCCCAGTTTTCCTTTAAAGGCGATCAGCTCGGGCCAGTGGGGCTGTTTATGTGGACGACAGCTCTTCTCAAGATCTGATTGCCAGCTCTTTAGGTCGGGGTACAGGGCCTCGACATTCCACTTATCTTCTTCTAAAACTTCTGCTCTTTCCATAAATTCATCCTTTTTTAGCAATCTAGCACATTTAGTGCTAAAACCGCTTGTCTTAAATCGGCAACTGGTGTAAAATGTGAAATGATCAATTTTCCAGGAGTATACTAAATATGACACAAAAATCAGCTCAAAAAATTTCACTTAAACCTGTTGGCAATCGAGTCGTCGCAAAACGAACCGAAGAACAGACAACGACTAAAGGGGGAATCATTCTTCCCGATTCAGCTAAACAAAAACAAGAGACTGCGATTGTTGTAGCAATCGGCACAGGGGCCACAACTAAAGATGGCAAAGTTATTCCTATTCCCGTTTCTGTCGGCGATACCATTTTGATGGATCGATATGCCGCTCAAGAAGTGACTATCGATGATGAAGAATACATCATTGTCAAAGCGGATGACATTATTGCGATTGTAGAAAACTAAGGAGAAACAAACATGGCTGCAAAAGATATTAAATTTAGAGAAGAAGCAAGGCAGAAGATCCTAAAAGGGGTGCAAACTCTGGCTGCTGCTGTGAAAGTGACACTTGGCCCAAAAGGGCGCAATGTGGTCATCGACAAATCTTATGGCGCTCCTCACATCACTAAAGACGGCGTGACTGTTGCTAAAGAGATTGAACTCGAAGATAAACACGAAAACATGGGCGCTCAGATGGTCAAAGAGGTCGCTAGCAAAACGGCTGACAAAGCGGGTGATGGTACAACTACCGCGACTGTGCTAGCTGAAGCGATCTATACAGAAGGCCTGCGCAACGTAACTGCTGGCGCAAATCCGATGAGCCTCAAAAGAGGAATCGAACAGGGCGTGAAAGAGCTCACTGCTCATCTACAAAAAATGAGCAACCCCATTAAAGATCAAAAAGAGATCGCCCAAGTGGCCACTCTCTCTGCTAACGGCGACACCGAAATCGGTGAGATCATTGCCAAGGCGATCGAAAAAGTGGGCAAAGATGGAACAGTGACTGTCGAAGAAGGTAAAGGCTTTGAGACGACGCTCGATGTGGTTGAAGGGATGAACTTTGACCGCGGTTATGAGTCTGCTTACTTTATGACTAACGCAGAAACTCAAGAAGCGATTCTAGAAAACGCTTTTGTGCTGGTTTACGAAAAGAAGATTAGCGCAATGAAAGAGTTTCTCCCTATCCTTCAAGCTGCAGCTGAAACGGGACAACCCCTGCTCATCATCGCAGAGGCAATTGAAGGGGAAGCACTCGCCACGCTGGTTATTAACCGTATGCGCGCTGGACTGAAAGTGTGCGCTGTTAAAGCTCCTGGTTTTGGCGACAGACGCAAAGGAATGCTCCAAGATATCGCTACTCTTACTGGCGGCCAGTTTATTAGCGAAGAGCTCGGGCTCAAGCTGGAGACTGTAACCCTTGATATGTTGGGAAGAGCGAAGAAAGTGCTCGTCACAAAAGAAGATACAACGATTGTCGAAGGGGCTGGAGACAAGAAAGAGATCCAAGGCCGGATTGCTCAGCTTAAGCGACAAATCGAAGACAGTACATCGGATTATGACCGTGAAAAACTCCAAGAAAGGCTAGCTCGTCTGGCTGGAGGAGTTGGGGTCATCAGCGCCGGTGCTGCGACAGAAATCGAAATGAAAGAGAAAAAAGATCGTATCGATGATGCTCTCCATGCGACAAGAGCAGCGATTGAAGAGGGAATCCTCCCAGGCGGAGGCGTTGCCCTCATCCGTTGCATCCCTATTCTCAAGACCTTGAGCGAAAGGCTTTCTGGCGATGAGAAGGTGGGCGTCGAGATCTTGATGAAAGCTCTCACTTACCCACTTAGACAAATCGCAGAAAATGCGGGTAAAGAGGGATCGGTCATCGTTCAAAACGTCATCCAGATGAAAGAACATGAAGGCTGGGATGCCCAAAACGATGTTTACGGCAACATGATTAAAGCCGGAATCGTCGATCCGACAAAAGTAGCCAGACTTTCGATCCAACTATCTGCATCGATTGCGGCTCTTCTGCTTACTACTGAGGCCCTCATCACTGAGGAAAAAGTCGAAGCGACAGCTTCAGCTGCACCTCAAGGAATGGGCGGCGGCATGGGATATTAATCCCCTTCTGACTCAACAATGCAACACCCCTTCTTTGGGGGTGTTGCTTTATTCTGAAATTTTGCGTAAGGTCGGAAAAAAAGAGAGAATCCAATGCGCCCTTTAGCCAGCCTGCTCGCCTTGATTATCATTATCGTCATTTTATACTTTATCGCCCTTTCGAGGGGCCCAGATGTTCTTGGAAATTATCTCTCCAAAGAGCTCGGAGTAACCGTTTCTATCGAATCGATGAAACCAGGATGGAAAACCTTCAATGTGGAAATGTTTGAAGTGGCCAATGAACCGGGCTATACACTTCCTAAGACTTTTTCTGCTAAGACGATCAATCTTTACGCACCCATCACAACCTACTTTCAAGAACCTGTAATTGTGGAGCAAATCGATGTCGATGGCATCTACTTAGGGATAGAATTTGATACTGTAACATCCCCTACAGGGAACTGGACTAAGCTTTTGAGCCGCTATCAAAGCAAGGCCAATCTCGATTCCAAAGATGGGAAAAAAGTCTTGATTAAGAAACTTGTCTTTACCAACATCCAAGCCGATCTCATTTTCCATAGCGTCGGAGGAAAAATTCAAAAGCTCCCCGTTATTCCCCGTATAGAGCTTACAAATATTAGCACTGAGGGCGGCTTCCCCATCGATCAATTAACGAGCAGCATCCTTGGACAGTTGATTAAACAAGCCTTTATGCAATATCATATCGACAACATGTTATTGCAGGTTCCCGGAAAGGCAGTGGAACTCTTCGTCAAGCCTTTTGAAGGAATCTTGAACGCAGCTCCAAGCGAAGAGGAGTATTTAAAAGAGATTGTTTGAGACCTCTTGCACAATTTTGGCCGATTTTCGATTCAAATTGCAGGGGTCATATGCAGGAGGCCGATATTACCCCTGCAATTTGAATCGAAAAGCGACTGAACTAAAATTACGCAAGAGGTCTTTAAACTATGCCGATTCTTTCCTCACAGTACCGAGCGCCTCTTTGGATTGGGGGAAAACATGCCCAGACAATCATCCCTAATCTTCTTCGTAAAGTAACTGGCATCCAGTATGTTCGAGAGAGAATCTCAACAGATGATGGCGACTTTCTTGACCTAGACTGGTCCTGTGTAGATAGCAAAAAATTGGTGATTGTCGCCCACGGACTTGAGGGAAATTCAGGCAAATCTTACGTGCTGGGAATGGTCAAAGCATT
>JAGVJV010000110.1 GCA_020050965.1 Parachlamydiales bacterium | reverse complement strand
TGAGCCTTCGTTCTCTTGTCCAAGAATGGCCTCATCGAGTCCGCCATCGATGCGCTGAAATTTGGCGGGGGCCATTTTTAATTCGAGAAAATTCATTAGCGGGGTATCGATGGGCCCTTTTGCGATCAGCACTTCGATCCCTTTGTCCTTGTAGAGTTTGAGGAAATGGGTCTCTGGATCTTGCGTATAGAAGATCTTTTCTGGATGCCGCTCTAAATATTCTGGAAGCGTGGTCCACTCGCCATTTAAATTTTGCCAAATGAGAAACTCTTTGACTCGCTCATAGAATTTGTCATCATGCATGATGCCGAGCTTGATGATGATCTCGATATTCTCCCACTGTTTGGTAAAGGTGGCTTTGTCATTTTTGTAGATGGCAGCGAGCCGGTCGGCTACCTTTTTTGCGATGTGAGTGGAGAGGGATCGGACGGTTTTGTCCATCTGAAGATAACTGCGAGAGACGTTGAGAGGAATGTCGGGGCTGTCGATGGCGCCGCGCAGCACGGTTAAATATTCGGGGATCAGATCTTGGCAGTTGTCTGAGACAAAAACCCGATTGCAGAACAGTTTGATGTGATTTTTTTGGAAGTCGAAGCGCTGGTCGATCTTGGGGAAATAGAGGATCCCTTTCAGGTGGAATGGGTAGTCGACATTGAGGTGGACCCAGAAAATGGGATCGGGCTCGAAGGGATGTAACTGATGGTAGAAATCGATGTATTCTTGATCAGTGCAGTCGGATGCTGCTTTTAGCCATAGCGGGTCTTTATGGTTGATGTGTTCCCCATTGAGGTAGATTGGATAGGGGAGGAAGCTGCAGTAGCGACCGAGGATTTCTTTTAGCCGCCCGATCTCTAAAAATTCTTCCTCTTCGACAAAGAGGGTAATCGCGGTTCCACGTTCATTGCGGTTGCCTGTTTCTAGGGTGTAGTTCACTGAACCATCGCAAGACCAAAAAGCCGGCTCGTCGTTTTGCCGATAGGAGCGGGTCTGGATCTCCACTTTTGAGGCGACCATGTAAGCCGAATAGAAGCCTAGCCCGAAATGGCCAATCACCTGTTCATTGCCTTGATATTTGCTTAAGAAATCCTCTGCTCCCGAGAAGGCCAGCTGGGCAATGTATTTTTCCACTTCTTCTGCGCTCATCCCAATTCCAGTATCGGTGATGGTGAGGGTCTTTTTTTCTTTGTCGACCTGGAGATCGATCCGAAGCTCTTCATCTTTGAAGTCAGCCTCTTTCTGCTCCCGAAGGATTTTTAACTTGGAGAGGGCATCGCAACTATTGGAGACCAGCTCCCTTAAGAAAATGTCCTTATCGGAATAGAGCCATTTTTTAATGATTGGTAGTAATTTTTCTGTGTTGATGGTCAAAGTTCCTTGGGGCATTGAAATTCTCCTTTTTCAAACAAGGATAACATAAAATTGGTTAGTCCGCTATAACTCGAAATTATGAAGATCTGCATGGCCCAGCTCAATCCCACCATTGGTGATTTTGAGGGCAATACAAAAAAAATTTTAAATGCCATTCAAAAGGCCAAGAAGCAAAAGGCCGATATTGTCCTTTTTCCCGAGCTAATTACCTGCGGCTATTTGCCGGGCGATCTCCTTCTGCATGAAGACTT
Organism: Parachlamydiales bacterium; assembly: GCA_020050965.1. GTDB lineage: Bacteria > Chlamydiota > Chlamydiia > Chlamydiales > Rhabdochlamydiaceae > Sacchariniichlamydia. The sequence goes on along the minus strand of JAGVJV010000110.1, from coordinate 1,845 downwards.
TATCAAGGCGGCCCAAGATTGCCTCGCTCCGATCATTCAAGCCTCTGCGGGGATCTGCGTCGTTGTAGGGCTCGTTCGGCACAATCCGGGCAAGGGCAAGCCCTTATTTAACAGCGCGGCGGTCATTCAGGATGGGCAAATACTCGGCTATCACAATAAGTGTCTCTTGCCGACCTATAATGTGTTCGATGAGCGGCGCTATTTTGAGCCTGGGAAAATGGTCTCCACTTTTGAAATCAAGGGAAAAAAGGTTGCGGTCATCATCTGCGAAGACATCTGGCAGCACTCTGTATATGTGGAGAGCAAATATGCTTACGATCCGGTGCTCGATTTAGTGAGCCACAAGCCCGATCTTTTGCTCAATCTTTCGGCCTCTCCCTATCAGTTTGATAAGCCCGATGTCCGGATCGAGGTGTGTGCCAATGCGGCCCGTTCGCTTAATTGCCCCGTTCTATTGTGCTGTCAGGTGGGGGGGAATGACGATCTGATTTTCGATGGATACAGTGTCTGCGTAGATCGGCACGGCCATTTGAGGGAACTTTGCAAGGGATTTGAAGAGGATCAGATCGTGGTCGATCTCGAAGCTCCGCTCTGCAATCTTTCGTTTCATTACCATCCCATGGAAGATCTCTATAAGGCACTCGTGCTAGGGGTGCATGACTATTTCGCCAAGCAGGGATTTAAAAAAGCCTTAATTGGACTTTCTGGAGGGATTGATTCTGCGCTCGTGGCATGTATCGCGAAGGAAGCTTTAGGTGCCGAGAATGTGCTCGGTATTGCGATGCCTTCCCGCTACAGTTCTGAATCAAGTGTGGCCGATGCCAAGGCGCTTGCTGAGAATTTGGGCATCGGGTTTAAAGTTATCTCCATCGAGGGCCCCTTTAGAGACTATCTCAGTCTTCTAGAGCCTCTTTTTGAAGGAAAACCGGCAGATGTGACGGAGGAGAATCTTCAGTCGCGTATCAGGGGGATGATTTTGATGGCCATCTCCAACAAATTGGGCTACATCGTCCTTACGACTGGAAACAAGAGTGAGCTCGCGACAGGATACTGCACTCTCTATGGCGATATGGTTGGGGGGCTGGGGGTGATTGCCGATTTGGTGAAGGCCCAAGTCTATGAGATGTCCCGCTGGATCAATCGGGAAAAAGAGATTATCCCAAAGTCCACCATCGATAAAGTTCCTTCTGCCGAGCTGCGCCCCAATCAAAAAGATACCGACTCGCTACCTGAATACGATATTGTCGACAAGGTGGTGAAAAGCTACGTCGAAGACCATCTCTCTCCAAAGGCGATCGCCAAAAAACACCATCTCTCTCAAGAAATTGTCGATGATCTCATCGAGAAGATCCATAAAGCAGAATACAAAAGGCGGCAAGGACCGCCGGGCCTCCGCGTCAGCAAGAGGGCCTTTAGCGTGGGACGCCGTTTCCCAATAGTACATCTTTGGAAGTCAAGTATACCCAAGATCACTCAAAAGCCTTCCGATAGGCGGGATTGAAAGTGCCCGCGGTTGAGCTACCGATAAGAGGGTAGTATTAACTCAATACAACCCTCTTGTCGGTAGCTCAACCCCGGGGCTTTGAACCCGCCAATCGGAAGGCTTTTGAGTGATCTTGGGTATAAATGATTAAGAAGTCTTTTGGTTGATAAAAATGTTGAAATACTATATAATATTATTATGGCTATAATAAGCAGCAATACAATTAAAACAGGCGCGATTGCGGCTCTCACAGGTTATTGCGGGTATTTATTGTATTCTCCTATTCGTGGAGCCTGCATCCTTAATCAAGGTGGTCTCACAGATTTTCTCTGTCTTCGAGCATCTAATTTTTTCAGACCAGG
>JAGVJV010000168.1 GCA_020050965.1 Parachlamydiales bacterium | reverse complement strand
TTTGGGTGCCTTTGAAACGGAACGGGTATTATACCCAAGTTAGAAGCTTGTGTATATTAATTTATTCAATTCTGATTGTTGACAGTATGTTTTAAGATAACTATAATAATAGTAATAATAACATTTTAACAAGAGGGTTTTTGATGTTTACAGAAGCTGGTTCAATACGCACTACTTATTGCCCATCTTATCATGATGACTGGATCGATGAAAATGCAACAGAGGAACGTCCAGAAACAAAAAAACGGCAAATTGAAGATATTAGTGCGTTTGAAAACAATCCTCCTTTTAGCAGACCTGTTGATGCAACTTCAGATAAAGTTAGGCGAGTACAAAAAAAGGCTGTTGAATATTCTTTCAGCGGGGAAGTTATATATCAGGATATTGGAACGATAAGAACCACTTATAATGGGCCAATGAAAAATAATAAATGGCATGGAGAAAATGGGACACTCCAACTTGAAGAAATTGGTACTTTCTCGGGGAGATTTGAAGAAGGGGAGTTAATAGAAGGCATAGCCAGCTTCGTTGATGGAAAGACGCTGCAAGGTAAATTCTTAAAAGGGAAGTATATCCCGATAGAATTTGGAAGGTTTAACTTACAGGAAGTGTCAAAGCCGGGCGCTGTTTCTAATGAAGAACAGAAAAAACCAATTGATCAAAAGATAACAAAAAGAATGGAACATCATTACAAGAAAAATTCATTTTGCAAAATAAACGTCCAATCCGAAAATGATCAATATATAATAGGCTATGGGACGGTTCATTACAAAAAATTGGATTCTAAATGGACTGGAGTAATCAAAATTGTTAAAGCTACAGGACAAATATTACAAGAAGGTAATGGAACTTTGACGATGTCAGATGGCTCTATGAAAAAAGTATAAGTGTGACAAGAAGTTGTGTTTTACACAAGTTCAGCCGCCGCTGCTTCATCGAGGATCCAAAGAGCTTTATTCTCTTTGGTTCCGATGAACTGGATAGGATACCTTTCAATTTTCTCTTCTGATTGAAAAACCTCTTTGAGGGTTTGCCGCTTCGATGCTCCAATGACATAGACAACAATATTTTGTGCAGAATTGATCGCCTCAAAGGTCAGTGTCATTCTCCAAGTGTTCTTTTGGGGAACATAATTGGCGACGGCAAGTCGATTTTTTGCTTTGAGTCCATCTGTTTGGGGAAAGAGCGAGGCGGTATGCCCATCTTCTCCCATTCCTAAGATGACTAGATCCAATGGCCGATTGTGGAGTATCGCTTTTAGCGCGTTCTCGTAGGCGAGGGCATTCACTTCAATTTTATCTTCTGCTTTCATCCGAAAGATCTGGTCTTTAGGGATCGGCATCCTCCCAAAGCCAGCATCCATCGCCATCTTGTAATTGCTCTCTGGGTCGCTGGGAGGGACGCTTCGCTCATCGCCCCAAAATAGCCACACTTTTTTCCAGTCGATTTTATCGCTGTAAGGAGGAGAACAAAGGAGTTTATAAACTGCTTTGGGTGTGCTCCCGCCAGAAAGGGCTACAAAAAATGCCCCATGCTCATCGATTGCTCTGCGGCAAGAGGTGATGAAGTGGCGGACGCAGACGTCAATGGTTGCGTTCTCATCGCCGGGGATGAGCAGGTCGCGACGCTGATCCCAAGAGTGGATTTTCAGGCTCTCAATTTTCACAAATTGGCATACTCCTTGCGTTCTTTGATCTGCTGCAGAAGATGGAGGAAATGCTTGCTGGTTCCTTTATAGCAGATCTCTTTGACAAGCGAGGCTCCTGATTCTTCTTTGGCAAAAAGATAGAGAAGCGGGATATCGCATTTTTCAAGGGATGAAAAGCGCATATGAATCTGATTGGGTACCTGCAAATCCCTTCCAAAGGAGAAATGTTCTTGGCTGGAGGTTTGGAGATCGACCGAAAGGATGATTCCACTGGGAAGGGATTTGCTTTCTTCAGGGTGCAGGGTCACTATCTGCCCCTCGTAGGCGATGGTGAAATGGCCTCCCTTATTCTCAATCTTTTTGAGTTTCCATCCCAGTTGGGTAGCTAGCCATCCTTGCAAATAGAGTGCTTGGGTGGGCTGCCCATTATAGACAATTTGTATATGGGAGCAATCTTTGAGGGCAGACAGCCTCTCTTGCGTATAGAAAGTCGAGGCGAGGAGTTTGCGCCAATTTTCGGTTCTGGCCCAGTTGAGATCACCGACATCGCACTTTAAACTCAGTAGGTTCGCGGCAAATTGGGACAGATTGCTAGTCGTCTCAGAATCGAAGATCATCCGATTAGCCAATTGCTTAAGATCGTCAAAGAGGGGGCCTTCCGTGGATTCTTCGGCCCAGATCACATAGATGGGAAGGTCGGTCAAAATATGGGGCAAAATGACGAAGGGCACTCGGTTTAAAAGCTTTTCTCCCACATCTATTTCGATAAAATCACATGCTGTGCCCTCTTCGCCAATCGGCACGACAGAAACATGGCTGCGCAGCTGATCTTCAGAGTTAGCGGTAATGAAGATGACGCGCGAGGGAAATTTCTCAATGAAACGCTGGGCAATCGTTCTAAAGTACTTTTCATGTTCGCTCTTCTTAGTAAAAAAGATGAGGTTGAAAAGTGAGGCGCGGATCTTGTTGCTTTTTTCCAATGATTCCCAAATCCGTGTGAGTTCAGCGTCAATCGTGCATACCATCAGAGGAGTCTCCATTTCCTGCCATCTTTGGCGATCATCTGTTCAGCCGCCTCAGGTCCCCAAGTGCCAGAAGCGTAGTTGGGGAATTTTTCGGGCGGTGTATTTTTCCAATAGTTCAGGAGTGGGGTGAAGAGAGTCCAAGAGCTAAACACCTCATCTTCACGGGCAAAAAGGGTGCTGTCGCCTGCCATGCAATCGAGGATGAGCCGCTCATAGGCCTCTGGGGGAGAAGTTCCGAAATAGGAACCATAGCGGAAATCCATCTTAACCGGCTGAATCAAGTTAGCAGGACCGGGAACTTTGCAGTTGATCTTGAGCGAAGTCCCTTCATCTGGTTGAATCCTAATAGCGAGCACATTGGGTTCGTGTTGTTTATTGTCTTGTTGAAAGAGAACGGGAGGGGGAAGTTTAAACTGTATCGCAATTTCTGAAGCTCGTTTGGGGAGTCTTTTGCCGCTACGTAAATAGAACGGGACGCCGCTCCATCGCCAATTGTCGATGAAAAGGCGCATGGCCGCAAAGGTCTCGACATTCGATTTAGGATTGACGTTGGCTTCCTCTCGATACCCCTTGACTTGCTCTCCATTAACAAATCCAGGCCCGTATTGGCCTCGGACGATCGATGTTTTAAAGTCCTCTTCCGTGAATGGCCTTAGCGCTTCCAGCACTTTGACTTTTTCATCGCGGATTTCTTTTGCGCTCAAATTGGCAGGCGGTTCCATCGCTACCAAAGAGAGCAGCTGCATCATGTGGTTTTGGACGATATCGCGCAGCAATCCTGCCTCTTCCCAAAAGGCTCCTCGAGTTCCGATACCGATCTCCTCTCCCACGGTGATTTGCACATGGTCGATGTAGCGGTTATTCCAAAGCGATTCGAAAAGGGAGTTGGCAAAACGGAACACCATCAAGTTCTGAACGGTTTCTTTCCCAAGATAGTGGTCGATACGGTAGATTTGCCGCTCGGCCATGTATTTGAGAAGTTCGTCTTGCAAAGCGTGGGCAGAATCTAAATCATGCCCAAAGGGTTTTTCAATGATGACGCGCGACCACTTGTCTTTCACTGTTCGTGCATCATAGATTAGTCCAGCGCCGTGAAGTTGCTCGGCAATCGTGGTAAAGAAACTAGGCTGCGTTGAAAGATAGAAAACTCGATTTCCTCGAGTACCGATGCGGCCGTCTAGCTCATTTAAAAATTTGCCCAGAGCCTGGTAGCCGCTCGGCTCATGAAATTCGGAGCGGTGGTAGAAAATTTGCTGCTCAAAATGTTTCCAGACCGTTTCATCGACCGGTTTGACGCGGGAAAACTTGTTAATCGCATCTTTCATCTCTTGGCGAAATTGCTCATGCGTCTTTTCACGCCTTGCAAATCCCACAACGGCAAATTGGCTGGGGAGCTGCCCTTCGCGGGCCAAATTGTAAATCGCTGGGAGCAGTTTTCGGGCGGTCAAATCGCCCGTCGCACCAAAGATCACTAAGATACATGGATCGATGAAGCGTGTGGAAACTCCAGGTTCTTCTAAGGGATGTGTAGCCATAAACTCCTTAAATAGATAAATACCTATAAAAGCAGCAAGCTCTATTGGCTGTCAAGAAAACTCTGCAAAATAGCTCCAGCTGCCATCGCATCGATGTAACGCGCACGCTTTTTTCTGCTCATTTCGGCTTCTTTAAGCGTCCGTTCCACTTGCGCAGTAGTGAGGCGCTCATCCCATAAGACCACCATTTTGCCAGAAAGCTCTTCAAGAATTTTCGCCAGCTCCCGCACCTTGAGCGATCCGGGGCTCTCTTTTCCGCTCATCATCAGAGGCAATCCTAGGATGATTTTTTCGATGGGTTCATAGGCGCTAAATTCGATTAAGATCGCCGCTGCAGTGTCTCTTAGAGCCCGTGCAGTCTTGATGGCTTTGAGAGGGGAAGCGATAAATTTTCCAGGGTCAGAAATAGCGAGGCCGATGCGCGCCTCACCGTAGTCAATTCCAGCGAACCTCCCCATTATTTCGCTCGAGCAGCCGCAGCTGCAATGAAATCGCGGAAAAGGGGATGGGGATCAGTGGGTTTGGATTTAAATTCGGGATGGTATTGGACGCCGAGCATCCAAGGGTGATCTTTTATTTCAGCGATTTCGCAGAGCACATCATTTTCCATCACGCCTGTCAAAATGAGCCCGTGGTCTTCACACTGCTGCTTATAGGCGTTGTTAAATTCGTAACGGTGACGATGCCGCTCTGAAATGAGCTCTTTCCCATAGGCGGCGAATGCTTTGCTCCCTTTGCGCAGCGAACAATTAAATGCACCCAGGCGCATTGTTCCACCTAGATTCTTCACATCGCGCTGCTCGCTCAAGAGAGAAATGACCGGATGAGGTGTTTTTTGATCCATTTCGGTGCTATTGGC
>JAGVJV010000117.1 GCA_020050965.1 Parachlamydiales bacterium | reverse complement strand
CCTTTTGTAAGGTTTTGTAACGTAGTATTTTAAAATGAAAGTTTTGACACATAGATATACAGAATTGTTTCAGGGACGCTTCAAAGTGTTGGGGCATTTTGCCGATCAGGTCTTTGCTGCGCCAAATCTGCGCCTATTCTTTAAATTGCTAGCAGAAAACGTGGTTCCACTGCTCTCAAAAGGAACTTCATATGAAACGTTCTATCTTCATTGGACTAAAGAAAAGGCGAATTTCAAAAAGAAACACTCAGAAACGGAGACAGCAGCTCTGCAAGAATTGCTCGATGTTTTAGAGAAAATACAATCTCTCCTAGATAGGGAAAACCTTCTAGAACATCCTGCAATTAACGAAAGGCTTTCAACGATTGAAAATATCCTTAAAGGGGCTGATGGGTATAGATTCGTTATGCCGCCTCATTACGAAGCTGTTTATGATCACATTTGTTTGCTCTGTAAAGATGTCCTCCAGTTAGGACATATTGAGTTGATGAAGGAGTTTGGAGAAATTGTCTTTACCAATGAAGCCATTGTTGATCCCGAGACTCAGAATGTTACCTATGCTCAAGTCCCTGGTTTTTCGGGTTTTTCCTTCGCGCCAATTCGTTCTAAACTTCGAGCTTTAAATCAGGTCTTTTCTTGGGACAATATAGATCATGAATGGGCAATTTGGGAGCACCTAGAACTTGCGCGTTGGTGTTGGGATACTCCAGCAAGCTATTTCGAAGACAAAAAGCTCGAGTACCAAACTATCCAAACCTGTGACAAAAGTGCTTTCCTTCTCAACATGCATGCCTTTTGGGTGGAAATGCATCAAATCAAAACTAAGATCGACTTCCAAAAGCATATCCTCTTCTTTGATAGAGATCGGTTTGTTCAATATCTTGAAATTATTCTGAACAAGATACTTCTTCACCAAGAAATAGGTTTGGATCAGTATTCTGGACAAGAAAAAGCTCCCTATTCTTTGATGTTAAGGTTAGACGACAATGAACTTCAGCTTGAAGCGATCTGGGTAAAAGATGCTGATCCAGAAATCTTTGTAGTGCATACGTTCAGGAGAGATTCTTCTCCCTATCGCATGATAAAGCAGCTCTTAGATGTCAGCATAGGAGATCATGTTTCTGTAGAAAATTATGCTACAGAGAGTGTGGCTAAAATTTTTGACAGGATAAAGCTAAATCCCATAGTAGAAAAACTCTTCTTTAGAAGGGTAGATCAACACACTGTTAGCCCAATAAATCGGTGCCCTGTGTTAAAGGATTTGCCACAGAATGAATTAGATGAAGTAAACGCCTACATTAAAAGCCTCGAATCTATTGAGGGTGGTTGGTATCGCAATAGACTGCTCTATGCTCAAGGGGATTCTCTATGAATTCTAAAATTGAGCAAACATATGTAGGTTTCTCAGAAGCAAGAAGCTTTGCTCGATCTCTTGGTTTAGAAAGCAGAACCAAATGGGAAGAGTGGGTAGCTTTTAATGCGTTGCCCCCTGTTATTCCAAAACACCCAAGCAGAGTCTATACAGGAAAAGGATGGACTAGCTGGGGTGACTTTTTGGGAACTGGTAACAAAGCTCCTAAAGATTATAATTATCGCCCTTTTCCAGATGCGCGTCTGTTTACACGAGCTTTAGGATTAAAAAACACGACTGAATGGAAAAAATGGGCTGGTTCAAAGGAAAGACCTCAAGATATTCCCAAGAATCCTCAACAGGCTTACAAGACAAAGGGCTGGGTAGATTTTGCTGACTTTCTCGGCACGGCAACTATTCCTAACCAAAAGACTTTTCCCTCATTTGAAGAGGCTCGAGATTTTGCAAGGTCATTAAAATTAGGTGGTAAGAAAGAGTGGATTGAATGGTATGAGATTCATCAACCTTTGGAATGGGCTAAATGGCCTAACCACTTATACAAAGATAGCGGATGGAAAGGCTGGAATGATTTCTTAGGAATAACAATGCCTACAATTGATCGTCGCCGTAAATACCGCCCATCGCAGCTGCAAGAATACTGTTCTTTCGAGGAAGCACGTGCTTATGCACATTCTTTGAAACTAAGCAGTGGTTCTGATTGGAAGAAATTGGTTCGTACAAATGCGCTACCCCCATACATACCTTCATATCCAGATGGAGTTTATAAAAATGAGGGTTGGAATGGGTGGGGAGATTTCTTAGGCACAAATCTCATTGCTTCCCAAAATCGTGAGTTTCTTAATCTTGAAGAAGCAAAAAAAGTGGTACAGCAGTTGAGCTTAAAGAGCATGTCTGAATGGAGAAAATGGGCAAAGTCTACAGATCGGCCAGCAAATATTCCTGCATGCCCTTGGGAAGTTTATAAAAACAATGGGTGGAAGGGAATAGGAGATTTTCTCGGAACGGGTACTGTTGCTCCGCAAAATCGAGAATTTCTATCCTTTGAAGACGCTCGTAGTTTTGCACATACTTTAGGATTATCGGGGAAGGAAGAATGGGCTAAATGGGCACAAACAGATCAACGTCCATCAAACATTCCTGCATCACCTGATCAAGTTTATGCTAAAAAAGGTTGGGATGGATGGGGAGACTTTCTCGGAACTGGGTACACTGCCCATAAAAATCGCACTTATCGCTCATTTCATGACGCTCGTCTCTTTGTTAGAGCCCTTGGATTGCAAAATAAGGAGGACTGGGCGCGATGGGCAAAATCCAAAGAAAGGCCAGAAGACATCCCTAAAAGTCCTGATCATATTTATGAAGCGGATTGGCAAGGTTGGGGCGATTGGCTAGGGACAGATAGGGTAGCTAACCAGAACAAAGAATTTCTATCCTTTGAAGAGGCTCGAGATTTTGCCAGGTCGTTACAATTTCAAAGCCAGGGGCAGTGGCGTGCCTGGGCTAAAACTGCAAATAAACCTGAAAACATCCCTGCCAATCCCGCGGGAGTGTACGAGGACAAATGGATCGGCTGGGGTGATTGGCTTGGTGTTGTTAATAGTTGGAATGAGAGCAATATCAGAGCATTTGTGTCCTCTTTACTCCCCCATTTGAATACGTTTTCAGCAGCAGGCTTGTATGTGCTTTTTCAGCAAACAGGCATTTTAGAGATAACTCCTGGTAGCAGGGGTCAATCTTTTGTTCAGGCTTTAAAAACTGGCAGGTTTCCCAAAGAGGAATTAGAGAAATTTGTTGCGGGAGAGCGTTCGCTAGTTAATGAATTCTTTGACGACGCTGAAATGTCTCTTGAAGACCAAGAAGAGAAATCTACAGAGGATCCTCTTATTTCTGAAGATAAGTTGCCTATAGAGGACACCCTGATTCAGGGAGACCTTCCGAGCATAGATACTCAAGGGATTTTGGCAACTTTAGATAGCAAACTCTTTTCTACTTTAGATAAGGAAGCCATCGATTTCTTTATCAAAGAGGCTGTGGCAAGGATTTGGCAGCAAGCGTTCTTAGATGAGGCCAAGGCGGTCGAGCAACTAGAGCTGTATGGCGATGAAGGAACGTACTCTCAAGAAGTCAAACGCCTATTTCTTCATGATTATCAGGGTGCTAAAAACCTTCAAATTCCATCTGGATACTGTTTTCCTCATCAACCTCTCTTGATGCAGCTCTATACAGCTTATTTAATCAAAACTCGTAAAAGACTTGGTAATTGGTCGGGAACTGGTGCGGGAAAAACCCTTTCTGCAATTTTAGCAAGCAGAGTGATCAATGCTGGGTTAACTGTCATTTGCTGCCCCAACAATGTTATAGGCAATTGGAAACGCAACATCCTAGAAATCTACCCCGAAAGCTCTGTCTTTATCAAAGAGACCGATGTAAAAAAAGATACGTCAAAAAAACCTAAGTATTTGATTTTAAACTATGAGTTTTTTCAGCAACCAAAAGTAGAACAACAGCTCAAGGCTCTAGTAGACAATAACATCATCGATTTTATCATCATTGATGAGATTCATTACTCAAAACAAAGAGAGGCTGAAAAAATCTCTCTTAGAAAGGCAACAATATCTGCTTTTCTATCTGAAGCCTCAGCTCAAAACGAAAACCTGCATGTTTTAGGGATGTCTGCCACCCCTGTAATTAACAACCTCTTTGAAGGGAAGACCCTAATTGAGATGGTGACAGGCGTTCATCATGATGAATTGAATACAAAACCCACAGTCTCGAATTGCATAGCCCATTACCAAAAATTCGTCTCTCACGGCATTCGATGGGTGCCTCAATATGGCTATCGCTTAAATCTTCATACAGAACGTATTGATTGTAGCGAGTACCTTTCAGAGATTAAGCATCAAAGTGCCTATGGATCAATGGTGGATTTAGAAGCTGTCTTAACCAGGGCAAAACTTCCTTTCATTTTGGATTCTCTAAAGCCAAAAACAATCGTATACACACACTACCTGAAGGATATTCTTCCCGTTTTGCAAGAAGCTACTGAAAAGAAGGGATGGCATGTAGCTGTGTTCACTGGGGAGAATAAAGATGGTTTGGATGCATTCATTGATGGGAATGCAGATGTTTTGATTGCATCAAGCTGTGTAGGAACAGGTGTAGATAGACTTCAGCACGTATGCAATAGGCTCATTGTAAGCTCATTGCCTTGGACCCATGCGGAGTTTGAACAGCTTAAGGGAAGGATTTACAGGCAGGGACAAATAAAGGATCATGTCGATGTACTTGTTCCTCTGACTTATGCTGATGTTAATGGAGAGGAGTGGTCTTGGTGCAATTCTAGATGGAAGCGTATTCAATTCAAAAAATCTGTGTCCGATGCTGCCGTAGACGGAGTGATTCCAGAAGGGCACCTTCGTACCCCCGCACAGGCTTACAAAGATACTATGCTTTGGTTAGAGCGACTTG
>JAGVJV010000090.1 GCA_020050965.1 Parachlamydiales bacterium | reverse complement strand
GAAGCCAGAGGCAAAGGCTCGGGTGTTGCGGCCGGCAACAGAGCACCAGGCGCCGAAGAGGATCCCCGATTTGGCGCTAAAGCAATATTCGAGCTGGGGGGCCACGCTGAGGGTGATTGAGGAGGGGAGGCCGACATGCGCGGGGATCCCAGGCAAGAGTTGACCCCGCCTTCCATGGAAATGGGAGCTTTTAGATAGGTAAATTAGCTCAAAATCAAGGCCAAATACCCAATGATTTGAGAGGGAATATTCTCCTGAAAGAATCACTTCGAGGATGTTGCCTGGATGGATTTTTCCCCTTGTTCCGATTCCGCCGCCGTAGACGTTTAATCCTTTTATGTAGGCGTAGTTTGGGATGAAATAGCCAACGCTCCAATAGAGATTGAAGAAATGGCAGGGGAGTCTGAACGTTTTTGAAAAGGCGAGTAGAGGACCAAAAAAATAGGCCCCGCCGCCAGAGATGTCAACTCCTCTTTTTTTAGGGTCGAGATGTTTATAATTCCCGGTGGGAAAAATGGTTTGGAAACCAAGTCGACAGTTGGGAATGGGCGTATCCTTTTGATCAGTCGAAATTTCATAACCTAAGACTATCGATGAGTCGGTCAAATGGGTCGCCTTTTCCCCTCCTTTGAAGTTGGATAGGAAGCCGCCGGTGAACTCGAGGCCGATCCTGCTGTTGAGCTTAATTAAGATTTGCAACATAGGGTTAACGGACCAGAGCGTTTCTTTTACGCTCTTCACTTTCCAATCGGAATTGTATTGGCCATAGACTCCAAAGACGGTGATAAATGGCTCAATCCCAGAAATGTTGACAGCAGTTGCCGAGAGATAGGTCCCTGTATACCAAAGATCATAGGGTTCTTCAGAGGAAATCTCTGTCTGTGATGTGATTCGAGCACAGAGTATTGCAGGGATGAAGGTAATACAGCAGATAGCTATTCGCATGAACTTGATCATAGGGGAAAAGGCGAATTTCTTGTTTTAAAATTTTGAGTTGTCTAAAATTGCTGCCCTTAACAAGGAGATTTTTATGGCAGCAGCAATTCATGATGGCAGATTTGAAACGGTCAAGAGGGAGCATACTCTTTTTAATCACGATGATCCGCTTAAGCAGGTGTATCATACTAATTCGATCACGGATTTGATGGTTGCAAAGCTCAAAAAAGCTGCAGAGTTGCCAGCGGGCCATGTTTTAAAACTAGCATTGGAAAAAGTTACTACTGAAGAGTGGGAGGCACAGAATGATCCCTCTCTAAAAATCGAAGAAAACTTGGAACTAGTTGAGCAGCATATAGATCGTCGTATTCAGCTCTTTTTCATGCAGCTGATTTGTTGCTACCGGACACCTTACCATTTCGAGTGGATCGAAGCCAACGATGAGTATGGTAAAGGGGGAAAGGTCAACATGAAAAACCCCAATGGACGCGGAAGTGTACTTGTAGATACCGAAGCTGCTCATTCGGGCACTTTTCCATGTCTTGTGGCTTATCCAAGAGATCAATGGGAACGAGGGGATAGCTCAGGTGGGTTCGTCTTTTTAAAATATGGTCGTTCCTATTTGGGTAACAATGCCACCATCGAGTTTGACCGTTACTTAAATCGAGCCGATTGCCTAATTGATGGAGACCACCGGAAAGCACAATTGAGGGAAGCGGCAATTAAAATCGTCAACTCTGTTGCACAAGGAAAGTACTCAGTTGAAAGGGGAATGAGAAAGTTTACTAAGCTTTTAGAAGAGTTCTGTATCAAGCATCGGGATAAATTAGCGGCTAATACTCCTCGCCGTCTCATCTTAGAGCGTTATGTAGATCGAGTGGAAGATGTTAGAATCGCAATGGATCAAGATGCTGGTTATTTTGATCAGCTTCTCGGAGTAAAGGTCGACGATCATCCACGCGAAGCGATTTTACGGGATGTTGTTTATCGCAAAAGGTTCAAGCTCATTCAAGAATGTGAATCAATAGAGAGTAAGGTCGCTCGTGCTATTTTGAATGGCCAAAATGCTATGCTTGGTAAAAATAGCAAGCGGTTAAATAATGTCGATTACCGACTTCGCTATGTCCTATTGGAAGACCAAGATCCTCTGTTCAAGCGCCCCCTAGAAAAGCTCCTGTGTACGTCTTTAGATCAATTACAAACCAATATCGATAAAAATGAAGCTCGTTTAAGAGCATTTGAAAGAACGAATCAAATTGCTTCTTTCCGCACAACTCATCAGGTAGCGATTGAGAATCTTAAAAGGGATCTGCGGGCTCTTTTTCGCTCTTTGGATAATTCAGAACTGAATTTCCGAGCTGAACTATTTAAGGGACTGAGGACGGATCTGAATAAGTGGTATCAAAAAGATTTTGTCACCAAATATAAGGCGAAATACCCAGCAGATGCAATGAGTGCTTCGATGGTTAGCCGCCTAGAGCAGCGGACAAGACACATAGCCCCAACAAAGGCTTATATAACACCATTAAACCAGCGTAGAAAAGATATGGATGAAATTTTTGCTAAAAAAATTGCTGATACATTTGGTGTTGATGCTGGGCTCTTCCTTCCGGCTTTGGTATCCTCAGTCTATTGATATTTTTGTTGCAGGGATTTAGCAGACAAGATTATGATATCTGTTTTTGCGAGAGTGGCGAAATTGGTAGACGCACTACCTTGAGGTGGTAACGAGCGCAAGCTCATGGGGGTTCGAGTCCCCCCTTTCGCAATTCATATTCTTTCTTTAAAAAATCTTTCAATCTTTTGCATTAGCTCTGGTTCAAGTTTAAGCCCTTGAATCTGCGGAATGCTGCGTGCTTCAGACAATGCAGTTAGAGTAATCCATTCCTCTTCAGAAAGCCGCATCGCGTAGGCCGGTGCATGGGTGCGGCAGAGGCTTTCGCCTACCGAGAAGTGGGTGCGTAGTGCATCGCAGTGGGAACAGTGCGGGGTAATGGACAGATGGCCGTCGTGCTTCATCAGTTTGAGGAGGAAGGAGGCTTTGAGGGGGGTGGGATCGGAGAAGCTGGGCAGATGTTTCAGGTAGATGAGCAATAGCTGGTAGAGGGCAGGCGCCGGTTTGCCAGGAAATTGGGAGGAGAGAAGCGCTTCAGCAAACGAGACGGCGGTCTGGAGATGTTCGAGATTTTCACGCAGCTGGTGGTGGGTGTTTAGGGGAGAGCCGTCTTGGAAGGTATAGAGATCGGAACGGCGTATCAAAAAGTGGTATTCGGCCTGAGTGAGAGGAGAGGTGAGGGTGAGCAGATGGGTCCTTTTGCGGTTGATGCCCTTGACGATCAGGCTGATTAGGCCCCGGTTTAAGGTGAAGAGGGTAATAATTTTTTGTTGATCTTTGTAATCGATGCTCTTGAGGACAATCCCTTCATCTTTTTCACTCATGGAATTAAATCTATCTCTTTGGTATTGTAATTGTCTCTGCACCGATAGCTCAATTGGATAGAGTACCCGGCTTCGAACCGGGTGGTTACAGGTTCAAGTCCTGTTCGGTGCGAAATGCTTTCCATCTATTATCACACGCAAGAGAGTTTTGCCGAGAGAATTTTCTCACAATTGGGAAAAGGAAGATCTCATGCGCGTCGTTTATATGCCCACTGGATGCAGAAAGGAACTCTCGAGGGCATCCCTGTTGAACCTCAGGCCCAAGCTCTTTTTCATGAAATTCTTACATTCACCGATTTTTCTTTGCCGCCGCATCGTATCGCTCACCAAGAAGAGGGGACTGTCAAATTTCTAGTGAAAGTAGACGGGGAACTAGAGTGCGAATCGGTCTTCATCCCAATGAAATCCAAAAATACCCTATGCATCTCTTCGCAGGTGGGCTGCAAGATGGGCTGTGCATTTTGTGAGACTGGTAGGATGGGGCTCTT
>JAGVJV010000029.1 GCA_020050965.1 Parachlamydiales bacterium | reverse complement strand
ATCTGGCTCTTTGAGGTAACCATGGAGATCAGGTGCACGATGAAGATGCCAAATCGATAATATCCGCAGTCTAATTTCCTCTTCGGATAATGGGGTGTCTAACAATACGCTCGGCACTTCCTTGAGAAATAAACTCAGTCTTTTTGAGGTTTGTTTATCATGTTTATGAGTAGGATTTCCTGCAAAAGCATCGATGAGAGGAAAAAGCTTTGAAAAAGAGGTGCTTGCATAAATGGACTGCTCCCATAGGGTAGCTTCAAAAAAGGCTTTCAGAATGAAGTAGGGGCGAGGCGTAGTTTGTCTCGAGTCAAATATTTTTACGAAATGTGCAAAATATACCCCAGCTTGCTTAAAGTCCTCTTCATTGTATTGTAACAAGCTCTCTCCTCTGGCATGACTAAAAAAAGTGTTAAGGGAGATATTAGATCTATGACCGATTTTACTAGGGGTTCTGCCTAAAAACCCATCTTCTTCATTTCCATAGGAGAATCCTCCTGCGATGTTCATGTAGAGTGGCTTTGTTAAATATAGGGCTTCTACCATGAACCAGAAGTACCGATCTCTTAAAGCCGCCGGTACGGTCGTATCGATTTGTATGCAAGCATTGACAATTCCCATTCCTAATCCGTATCCAGGGTACACCCATTCAGCCAATGCTATATTCTCTCTCTCATTGACCCATTTTTCTGCTGCTTGTGCAAGCGCATGCTGAGGTGTTAAAGCCAGATAAATACCTGGGGCTAGCTCTAGAGGAAGCCTATGAAAAAGAGAAGGATCGATTTTAAGATTTAAAAATAGAAAGCATTTGTCATCAGTGTCAAAAACATCGTCGCTGTATTTCATTTGAATCTCGATCTCTATTGATCATCTATATTCTTGTCTCAAGAATTGCTTATTTCTTGCCAGCTGCAACCATTTCCACAGACTGATCAGGTGTCATCTTTTGTTTTCCATAGCTATCTGTCTGAGCAGCCATTTGCATTGCTTGCTGTCTTTGTGTGTCGTTAAAGTTCTCACAGAATATTTTTAGATTCGCATCATTCAGCTTATCAGAAAATCGTTTTATATCCTCTGAAAATTTGCTACATTCTTTTTTATAATGATGCCTTTCATAAGGAGGTTCTTTAGCCGCAATTTGGCGCTCCTCCGTAACTGAACTTTCAGCATTTACAGATACAAAACAGGTCATGAATATCACCGTAAGGAATGATCTAGCTATTCTTTGCATTTCAACTCCAACGACCTCTGGTTGTTGTTGAGACCGTTTTAAGTTCTATAGCAAAAATATGCAAGATTGTAGAGCAAATTCTGAAAATTCTTATAAACTGTTCTTTTTTTGTATATCTGTGGTAGTGTACATTTTAATTTAGCTTTCTTCTCCATAGAGAGAGCTTGACATCAAGAATCCATTTATTCAGAGACGGACATTTCAAACCGTCGATATCCAATTACCCAGCTTCTCAAATAAAGCAAATCGTCTGCAGTCTTTAACTCTTGGGAGAATATGGGAACTTATAATTTTGAGAAAAAATCCGCTGAAGAACAGAGTCGAGTCCCCCACAATGATGGATTTGTCAAAGCTGATGGATGGATCAACGTCCTGACAGGGCTTGGAATGCGAGGGCGGGACAAAAACGTCAATGCCCACTTCCGCTTAGAGAGAATCTTCGAGCAAGCCGAACTGGATCAACTCTATAGATCCGACGGCGTCACCCGCAGAATCATAGATATTGTCCCCGCAGAAATGGTTAGGCAGGGATGGGAAATCGAGGGAGATTCTGGGCAGGATATCAACCGAAAAATGGAGTCAATCAAGGCTAATTTCAACTTGATCACCTTGCTTCGCTGGGCCAGGCTATATGGAGGAGCCCTTTGCGTCATGGGGATTGCCGACGGCCTCCCATTGGAAGAACCTGTCGATGAACGGAATATCAGGGATATAAAATGGCTGCATGTCTTCGACCGCTATCAATCTTTCAGCAGAGATGGAACCTTTGAAAAGGATCTGAACAGCCCTAACTATGGATACCCTAATGTCTATACGGTCAATGACACTCGAACCGGAGCTCTCTTCTATGTGCATCATTCTAGAATTCTCCGCGTAGACTGGTCCTTACTGCCTCCGAGGCAGCAAAATTTCAATAATGGCTGGGGTGATCCACTCATCCAATCAATCTACGATGAGCTCCGCAATTACTCTACGGCCTTCGCTAATGCCGGGCTTATCATGCAGGACTTCGTCAATTACACCCTTTCAATTCCAAATCTTGCCGAACTAATCGCTTCGCAATGCGCAGACAATCAAGTCATGAAACGTCTTGACTTGCTCAATTTAACCAAAGGAGCAACCAATACGATGATATTGGATGCGGAGGAGAAATATGAAAAGGCATCAACCAATATCTCTGGAATACCTGAGCTTCTCGATCGTTTTATGCTGGCTCTATCTGCGGTCTCTGGCATCCCGACATCCCTGCTCTTCGGAAGAAGCGCCGCCGGAATGAATGCCACTGGAGATAACGATGTTAGAAATTTCTACGACATGGTTAAGCAAGAGCAGGAAACCAAGCTTAAGCCGGTTCTTGAAAAACTCACCCGCTACATCATGCTCTCCAAAAATGGACCCTTCGCCGGAATCGAACCGGACAACTGGTCCATCCAATTTGTTCCCTTATGGCAGAACACCGAAGAACAAGAAGCCGTCGTCAGAAAAATCGTCGCAGAAACAGACGCCATTTATCTCGACAGAGGAGTTCTTGATCCTTCTGAGGTGGCTGTTTCTCGTTTCGGCGGCAACCGCTGGTCTATGAATACGGAAGTGGATCTTGAAGGGCGCAAAGGCGGTTTCGATCCAGAGGAGATTGCTGAATTGGAACAAGAGAAAAAAGCTCAAGAAACCCCTCCTCCCGGCATCGGACCTGATTTTATGCCTACAGGAATTAGATCTCGCTCAACGGTATAACCATGGTTTCCATTGATCAGCTTGCTAAAATTAAGCAAAGGCGCATAGGCAAGCTTCAAACCGCTAAAATGAAAAAGCCTCCGAAATGGCATCCGCCTTCTTCTCAAGAGCGGGAATATACGAGGGTTCTTTTCTCTCTGACCAACGAATTAAAAACCCTGATTAAAGAGATCATCATTCCTGCTCTCCCCTCTCTGATTTCAGAGGTGGAACAGCTCTATCCGACATCTTCTGCAAGGGGCGATGATTTTTCCGACACACTAAAAAGATTGATAAATTCTGTAATACACGCTATAAAGGGTAAAGTTGAAGAAACCATAGCGGAATCGAAAATAATTGGCGTACAAATCGCCAGGTACAATAAAAGGCAGTTCGACAGAATCAACAATTCCGTATTCGGGATTGATATTTTCATCGACCAGCCCTGGCTTCAAGATCAGTTAAAACTGTTCGGCAGCCAAAATGCTCAATTAATCCGCTCTCTTCCAGCGCAAGAACTCGATCAGGTCGCACAGATCATCGAGAGAGGGCTGCAGGAGGGGAGCAGATTTCACTCAATGACTCAATCCATCCAAGAAAGATTCGGAATTACTAGACGGCGCGCGAAATTAATCGCGAGAGATCAGACATCTAAACTGAATGCGAGCTTAACCAAGCTAAGGCAGCAAGAATTAGGTGTCGAAGAATACATCTGGCAAACGGCAGGAGACGAAAGAGTCCGTCCTACCCATAAAGCCCATGATGGAAAGAAATTTCGCTGGGACAACCCTCCGAAAGATACTGGCCATCCGGGAACTGATATAAATTGCCGATGCGTCGCTGTTCCAGTTTTAGAAGGACTCTTGGATATCTAGACCCATCTACTCGCCTATCCAACCAATAAGATTACTAGTAATCCATACACCCATCTACCCAACCATCCAGCTAACCAGTTAGCCAACTTTTTCAATTTGAATTAGTTGCGATTTTAACAATTTGATCTTTGGGTAGAGAAAAATGAAGTTAAACGATGTTGCTCGTTTTGATAGAGGACAGGTCAAGGGCGATGCCTTCATTACAGATGAAGGATACATCAAAGCCAATGCCATAGTCACCCGCACCGGCGTTTTCCTCTATAAAAATCCAGATGGAACCATCCGCAAAGAACTGCGCCACCCAGACGAAGTTTTCAAAACAGACAGCCTGGACAGCATGAAAATGATTCCTGTGACAAACGGACATCCTCAAGAACGCCTTGTCTCGGCCGAAAATGCCAAGCGTCTTGCCATTGGCTATACAGGGGAAACAATTACCCAAGACGGCGAGTTCGTTCTTTCTAATTTGATGATCACAGATCTTGCAAGCATCAAGGACGTTACCGAAAGAAACCGCAGGGAACTATCTCTAGGGTACACCGTCGATCTCATTCCGGAAGAAGGCAGCTACAACAGCCAGCCCTATAACTTCCGCCAAACCAATATCAAATACAACCACCTAAGCATTGTTGACAATGCCAGAGCAGGCAGCGAGGCAAGAATAGCATTAGACAGTTTCGATGCAGAAGAAATCTTAATAGAGGAGGCCAATATGGCTAAAAGGAAAGTCAAAATTGACGATGACGAGATTTTGATGGAGGACAATGTAGCT